>CAJXSU010000043.1 GCA_913061465.1 uncultured Flavobacterium sp. | reverse complement strand
AAGTACAAATGAAAAAAAGAAAAGTATCTTTTGACAGCGAAGAGGTAAAGAAAATTTACAGAAAAGCTTCTCAAAGAGATATTGAAGTTTGGGAAAAAGCACGAAACCGAGAATTAGAAACTCAAAAAAGGGGCAGAGAGATTTTAGGAAGATTGGGGTTAAAAATGAAACTTTCTGATGTTGAATATCAAGGAGATGGAAACAAAGCAACTTTTTATTACACTGCAGATACTCGAGTAGATTTTAGACAGCTTATAAAAGATTTAGCAGGGGCTTTTTCAATTCGAGTAGAAATGAAACAAGTTGGAGCAAGACAGGAGGCTGCTCGCTTAGGAGGTATTGGTTCTTGTGGAAGAGAGCTATGTTGTTCTACATGGCTTACAGATTTCAGAAAAGTAACAACATCAGCAGCCAGATATCAGCAGCTGTCTTTGAATCCATTAAAATTAGCGGGTCAATGTGGTAAATTAAAATGTTGTTTAAATTTTGAGTTAGACACTTATTTAGATGCTTTAAATGATTTTCCAAAACAAGAGAAAATTTTAAAGACTGAAAAAGGAGATGCAGAATTTGTAAAAATGGATATCTTTAAAAAAACTCTGTGGTATACTTATAAGGAAAATAGATCTAAATGGTTTAAATTGAGTTTAGAGCAGGTATTAGAAATTATTGATTTAAATAAAAACAATGAAGTAGCTATTCCGCTAGAAGAATATGAATCTGAAATAGAAGAGCTAGTTACAATAGATTTTGAGAATGTGGTTGGTCAAGATAGTCTTACGCGTTTTGATGTTCCAAAAAAGAGTAGAAGAAGGAACAGAAAAAATCAAAACAGAAATAAAGCGGCTGTAGGTGCTAAATCTTCTCATTCAAAAAGACAACAAAAACCTAAGAATTCTAATCAGTCAAATAACAAATCACCAAACACCCAGAAAAGAAATAATAATCAAAATAAGCCACAAAACAAGAGAAGAAAACCTAAGCCAAATGGTAATAGTAATCAAAAACAGTAAGAGATTAATTCTTATTTTAGGAATATTATTTACTTTTGTTTCTTGTGATTCCAATAGCGTTTTTGATGAATATAAATCACTCAAAAATAATAGTTGGTCACAAGTGGAATCATTAGACTTCAAGTTTCAAATTAGTGATACAATATCAAGAAACAATATTTACATTAATATTAGAAACAATAAGAATTATCAATACAGTAATTTATATTTAATTACTCATGCTATTTTTCCAAATGGCAAGAAAATTGTTGATACACTTCAATATAAAATGACAGATAAAAATGGAAAATTTTTAGGAATTGGAATTTCAGAAATTAAACACAGTAAACTTATTTTGAAAGAAAATATTATTTTTCCAACTTCAGGGCAGCACTCTTTTTCAATATGGCAAGCTATGAGAAGAAATGGAGAGGTAAATGGAATTAATAAATTACATGGAATTACAGATGTTGGTCTTAGAATTGAAAAAGTAAATTAGAATGAAAAAAAAGAAACAAATAAATTTTAAAAAATACATCAGACGATTTTGGGTGATGGTTTTAGGAGGTTTCACATCTGTTTTACTGATATTTTTATTAGCCTCTTGGGGTATTTTTGGTGAGTTGCCAACATTCGAAGAATTAGAAAACCCAGAAAAAAATTTAGCTACTGAAGTCATCTCCTCAGACGGGGTAACTCTTGGGAAGTATGCATTTAAAAACAGAACTCCTGTAGGGTTTAAAGATCTTCCAGATAATCTTGTAAATGCCTTAATCGCAACTGAAGATGAGCGATTTTATGAACATTCCGGAATAGACTTTAGAGGATTGGCAAGAGCTGTTGTAAAACTGGGAAAAGGTGGAGGAGCTAGTACAATTACACAACAATTAGCAAAAAATTTATTTAATAAAGGAGGGTCAAGTAGCACACTAAAAAGGTTAACTCAAAAAGTTAAAGAGTATATTGTAGCCACCAAGTTAGAACGACAATATACTAAAAATGAGATTATAGCTATGTATTTAAATACCCAGGGCTTTCTTTTTAATGCCATTGGGATTCGCTCGGCTTCTAGAATTTATTTTGGTAAAGAGCCTAAAGACTTAGATATCCAAGAGTCGGCTATTTTAGTTGCGATGTTAAAAAATCCACGTCAGTTTAACCCTAATAGAGAAATTTCAAAAAAGAAATCACTTACAAGAAGGAATGTGGTTTTTGCTCAAATGGCAAAAAATGAGTTTATCTCTCAAGAAGAAAAAGATTCACTTCAAAAGTTACCGTTAAAAATAAATTTCACTCCAGAAAGTCATAATGATGGATTAGCAACCTATTTTAGAGAATATCTTCGTGGGTATTTGAAAAAATGGGTAAAGAACAATCCAAAACCTAACGGAGATTCATACAACATCAATAGAGACGGATTAAAAATTTATGTAACGCTAGACTCTAGGATGCAACAATATGCTCAGGAGGCAGTTCAAGAGCATATGTCTAACCTTCAAAGTTACTTTTTCAAAGAACAACAAAAAAATGAAACAGCTCCATTTTATGACTTAGAAGAGGAGCAAATAGACGGTATATATCAAAGAGCAAGAAAAAGATCTGATCGTTACAGAAGGATGAAAAAAAATGGATATTCAGTCAAACAAATAGATTCAGCCTTTAATGCATCAACAGACATGAGAGTTTTCTCATGGAATGATCAAAGGGAGGTAGATACCATAATGTCCCCTAATGATTCAATAAAATATTATAAAACTATTTTAAGATCGGGCTTGTTATCTATAGAGCCACAAACAGGTCAAATTAAAGCTTGGGTAGGTGGGATTAATCATAAATACTTTAAATACGATCATGTAGAACAAGGGAAAAGGCAAGTTGGCTCTACATTTAAACCATTCGTATATGCTACTGCCATAAATCAGTTAAGCTTATCGCCATGTGAAAAATTCTCAAATACACCTTATACCATTCCAAAAGGGAGGTTTGGTATTCCTAAGGCTTGGACACCAAAAAATTCTGGTGAGAAGTATGGAGATGAAATTTCTCTAAAAGAAGCTTTAGCAAAATCTATAAATGTTATATCAGCAAGATTAATAGATATGGTAACTCCAGAAAATGTAGTTCGTTTAGCAAAATCTGCAGGTATCGAAAGTAGGATTCCTAAATCACCATCAATCGCACTTGGCTCCGTAGAATTATCTCTAATGGAAATGACTGGTGCTTATGCAACTTTTGCCAACAAAGGAATGCGAGTTGAACCGAACATGCTATTACGTATTGAGGATAAAAACGGAACAGTTTTAGCAGATTTTACTCCAGAAACGAAAGAAGTTTTGAGTGAAGAATCAGCCTTTGTAGTATTAGAGTTACTTAAAGGAGTAACTACAGCAGGGTCAGGAGTAAGACTTCGAACTTCAGCACACTATTATAAAGATATTATTACAGGGTTTCCTTATAAATTCACCAATCCAATAGCTGGTAAAACTGGTACTACTCAAAATCATACAGATGGTTGGTTTATGGGAGTTGTGCCAAATTTAGCCACAGGTGTTTGGACAGGAGGTGAAGATAGAGCTGTTCATTTTGAAAATATTGCAGAGGGTCAAGGAGCTACGATGTCACTTCCAACTTGGGCATTATTTATGAAGAAAGTATATGCAGACAAAAGCTTAAATATTAGTGAAGAAGATTTTGAAAAACCTGAGTATGTAGGAATAGATACAAATTGTGGTAAAGAAACTGTAGGCAAAGAAAATCTAATTAAAAAAAGACCATCTGTAGATGACGATACAGATTTTTAATATTGTACGACTTTCCATTTTAACGGGTTTAAGAATTCAAAAAAAGATGAAATGATTAATAAAAAAGTAGATAATGTTAAGGAAGCATTATTAGGCGTTACAAATAACATGACATTCATGTTAGGAGGTTTTGGCTTATGTGGAATACCGGAAAATGCTATTTCAGAGTTAGTTAGATTAAGAATTGAAAATTTAACATGTATTTCTAACAACGCAGGTATTGATAATTTTGGATTAGGACTATTATTACAAAACAAACAAATAAATAAAATGATTTCTTCATATGTTGGAGAAAATGATGAGTTTGAAAGGCAAATGTTGTCTGGAGAACTAGAAGTTGAGTTAACACCACAAGGTACTTTAGCAGAAAAATGTAGAGCGGCTCAAGCAGGTTTTCCTGCCTTTTACACTCCAGCCGGTTATGGTACTGAAGTTGCAAAAGGTAAAGAGACTAGAGAGTTTGATGGGAAAATGTATGTCTTAGAGCCCGCGTTTAAGGCTGATTTTGCTTTTGTAAAAGCTTGGAAAGGAGATGCCGCGGGGAATCTTATATTTAAAGGAACTGCTCGTAATTTTAATCCATTAATGTGTGGAGCAGCAACAATAACTGTAGCAGAGGTTGAAGAGTTAGTGCCTCTAGGAGTTTTAGATCCAAATCAAATTCATACTCCTGGGATTTTTGTACAACGAATTTTTCAGGGAGAGAAGTTTGGAAAAAGAATAGAGCAAAGAACTGTTAGAAAAAGAAGTTAGTTATGTTAGATAAAATCGGAATAGCTAAAAGAATAGCTAAAGAAGTAAAAAACGGCTATTATGTAAATCTAGGTATTGGGATCCCCACGCTTGTCGCTAACTTTGTAAGAGACGATATTGAAGTAGAGTTTCAAAGTGAAAATGGTGTTCTTGGAATGGGTCCGTTTCCTTTTGAGGGGGAGGAAGATGCAGACATAATTAATGCTGGTAAGCAGACAATTACTACAATGCCAGGAGCAAGTTTTTTCGACTCTGCAACTAGTTTTTCTATGATTAGAGGGAAACACGTTCATCTAACAATTTTAGGAGCAATGGAAGTATCTGAAAACGGTGATATTGCCAATTGGAAAATTCCAGGCAAAATGGTAAAAGGAATGGGTGGTGCTATGGATTTAGTAGCTTCTGCAGATAATATTATTGTAGCCATGATGCACACGAACAAACGTGGCGAATCTAAATTATTGAGAAGATGCTCTTTACCTTTAACTGGAGTTGGTTGTGTAACCAAAGTAGTAACTAATTTAGCTGTTTTGGAAATTAAAAATAATGAGTTCTATCTATTAGAAAGAGCCCCTGGTGTTAGTGTTGAAGTTATTCAAAATGCTACCGAAGGAACTTTAATTATAGAGGGAGAAATTCCAGAAATGGATATTTAATACCAAATCAATGAAATACACCAAATATTATAGTTTAATTTTTCCACTATTAATTGTTTTAATAGGATTCTTTATTTATGAAATTTTAGAATATGAGCCTAACTTTTACACTATCATTACAAATTTAGGAATTGCTTTTATTTTATCACCAAGAGTAAAAACGTTTGACGCTCAAACAGGAAGAAAAGAACAAGTAACTTGGTTGTTTTATAAGAAATCTAAGATTATTAATTAAACATGAAAATCATCTCATACAACGTAAACGGAATTAGAGCAGCCATTAAAAAAGGAATGTTAGATTGGTTACAATCTGCAAATCCAGATGTTATTTGCATTCAAGAAACAAAGGCACAGCAAGATCAGGTAGATGCTGAAGTTATTAAATCTGCTGGATATCCCTATCAATATTGGTTTTCTGCACAAAAAAAAGGATATTCTGGTGTTGCTATTTTTTGTAAACAAGAGCCAAATCATATCGAATATGGAACCGGAATTGAAACCATGGATTTTGAAGGGAGAAACATTAGAGTAGATTACGACAATGTTTCTGTAATGAGCATGTATTTACCCTCCGGAACGAATGATTTAAGATTAGATTTTAAGTTTAATTATATGGACAAAATTCAAGAGTATCTTAACAACTTGAAGAAAGAAATTCCTAATTTAGTTATTTGTGGAGATTATAATATTTGTCACGAAGCAATAGATATTCATAATCCAAAAATGAAAGGAGTTTCAGGGTTTCTGCCAGAAGAAAGACAATGGATTGGTAACTTTATAGAGAATGGATTTATAGATAGTTTTCGTTATTTAAATAAAGAACCTCATCATTATAGTTGGTGGAGTTATAGGGCTAATTCTAGAGCGAATAATAAAGGTTGGAGAATTGACTACAATATGGTTTCAGCACCCTTAAAGGAAAATATCTCAAGAGCATTTATTTTACCTGATGCAAAACATTCCGACCATTGTCCAATTGGTGTAGAATTACAATTTTAATAAATGAAAAAACAATATTTTTTAGCGCTCTTTTTACTTTCAACATTTGCTATTTCACAAGTTAAAAAAGACAGTATTATCATTAATAAAGATGCTGCGAATCAATCGTTAGAAGAGACTCTCTATTCAACTAAAGACATCGCTCGTATAGACAGTTTAGTTTTAGAAAACCAACTTCAATCTGTTTTCATGGATGAAATTAGGGAATATTACATCTCTAATATAGATACTACAGATGTTTCAGAAATACCTCTGGATGTTAACTTATTAAAAGATAGACTTTCAAAAATTAATGAAACCACTCCTTTTCATCTTGCCTACAATCCGGCATTAGAGAAAATAATTAAATCCTATTTAAAAAATAGAAGGAAATATTACCCAAATTTTATGGCTAGGGCAGCGTATTATTTTCCAATAATTGAAAAGTATTTAGACCAATATGATATTCCTTTAGAAATGAAATATTTGGCTTTAGTTGAATCTGCTTTGAAGCCAAAAGCAAAGTCTAGAGTTGGTGCTACTGGTTTATGGCAATTTATGTATCCAACAGGAAAACAATACAAATTAAAGGTTAGCTCTTACGTAGATGAAAGACAAGATCCAATCAAAGCAACAATTGCTGCATGTAAGTATCTAAATGATTTATATAGAATATTTGGAGACTGGGATTTGGCTCTTGCTGCTTATAACTCTGGGCCAGGAAATGTTAGTAAGGCAATAAGAAGATCCGGAGGGTATAAAAACTACTGGAATATTAGACCATTTTTACCAAGAGAAACTGCAGGTTATGTTCCTGCTTTTTATGCAACAATGTATTTATTTACTTATGCTCAAGAACACAAATTAACTGGTAGTGCCCCAAAAATTCATTTTTTTGAAACCGATACTATTCTAGTAAAAAAAACAGTAAGCTTTGATCAGATTACCGAACAAACCGGAATACCAACCGCTATGCTGCAATTATTAAATCCAGAATATAAGTTAGACATTATACCTTATGTAAAGGGCAGAAATTATAGTCTAAGAATACCATCAAAACAAGTGGGTGATTTTCTGCAAAATGAGGAAGCGCTATATCTTCTTGTTGATTCAGATATGGCAAAAAGAGAGAAACCTTTGCCTCAATATTTTGAGATGGATAAAAGGATTCGATACAGGGTCAGAAATGGTGATTATTTAGGTAAAATTGCCTACAAGTACGGAGTCAGGGTAAGTGATATTAAAAGATGGAATGGGCTTAAAAATAATAATTTAAGAATTGGACAACGTTTAAGTATATATCCTAAAAGATTACGTGTTTCAAAATCTTCAAGTACAACTGCAAATAATAATACATCTAAAAAAAATCCTACAATTTATATTGTTAAAAAAGGAGACTCTCTTTGGACTATTGCTAAAAAATTTAAAAAAGTTTCTGTGAATCAAATTAAAGAATGGAATAATATTTGGAGTGGTAAAAATATTCAGCCGGGAAAAAAACTTAAAATATTTAAAAGTTAATCGCATGAAAAAAATAATTACAATTCTATTTATTACTTTTTTAGTTATCTCATGTATGGATAATAAAGTTGTGCTGCCAAGATCGGTTGGGGCCTATAATAAAGTTACAGTAGTGGCAAAAGGCTCTTTATGGACTGGTGCTATTGGAGATGAAATTAGAAACTCTTTTGGTAAATTAATGGTAGGCTTACCTCAACCTGAGAGAACACTATCGATTGGTCACGTGGCTCCAAATGGATTTTCATCGATGATGCGAAGTAATCGAAATATTCTTATCGTTGAATTGAGTGATAAAGAAAGCTTTTCGACAGTCTACAATAAATATGCTAGTCCTCAGACAATTGTCTATGTTTCTTCAAAAGACAAGTTAGGGCTTCAGGCGGTCTTGAAGAAGAATATGAAAGCGTTGATACAAACCTTTAAAAATTCAGACATTAAGTTAATGCAGCGTGTTTTTTACAATAAAAGAGTGAATGATTCTATGTATAAGACCCTTAAAAATTTAAATATCTCATTAACAATTCCAAAAGAATTTAAAACTGTAGACGATACAGGCGAATTTCTTTGGTTGAGACAGCATTTAAAAAGCGGAATAGCTAGAGGTGCAGGGAATAATAATATTATAGTGTATTCTTTACCATTAAATGAAAAAACAATTTCTCAAGAAAATATAGTTTCTATGAGAGATGAAATTGGGGAGAAATATATTCCGGGATCTAAAGAGGGAATGTACATGATTACCGAAGCAGCTTATACTCCTTTAACTGTAAAAACAGAAATACTTGGAAATAATGCATTTGAAACTAGAGGGAAGTGGGAGGTTAAAAATGATTTTATGGCGGGTCCTTTTATAAACTATGCTATTATTGATCAAAAAAATGATAGACTTTTAGTTGTTGAAGGGTTCACTTATGCACCCTCTGTAAATAAAAGAGAATTTCTTTTTGAATTAGAGGCTATTGCAAAGTCACTGGTCATAAATTAATATTTAGTAGCCTATTTTTTTTCTAACTCTTTTTAAAACATCACGGGCAACTTTTCTTGCTTTAACCGCACCAATTTCTAAAGCTTTGTCAATTTCATTTTTATTTTCCATAAAATAGAAATAACGCTCTCTTACAATAGCATACTTATCTATAATAAGCTCGTATAATTCTTGTTTTGCATGACCATAGCCATAGTTTCCTCCCTCATATTTTATTCTCATTTCAGCAATTTCACCTTTGGATGCTAATAATTTATATAAAGAAAAGATCGTATCAGTATCTGGAGTCTTTTTATCTTCAAGAGATTTACTGTCTGTTTTTATAGACATTATCTGTTTTCTTAATTTTTTATCAGGTAAGAAAATATTTATAATATTATTCCTAGACTTACTCATTTTTTCTCCATCAGTTCCAGGAACTAATTTTGTTTCTTCCTCAATTTTTGCAACTGGAGCAATCAAAGTTTCACCCACAGTATTATTAAATCGGTTGGCAACATCTCTAGACATTTCTAAATGTTGAAGTTGATCTTTTCCAACGGGTACAATTTCTGCATCATATAATAGAATATCTGCTGCCATTAACATTGGATAGGTGAAAAGCCCAGAATTTACATCAGCCAATCGATCTGCCTTATCTTTGAAGCTGTGTGCTAAGGTTAACCTTTGATAAGGAAAAAAACAACTTAAATACCAAGTGAGTTCTGTCACTTCTGGAACGTCACTTTGTCTATAAAAAACAGTTTTATTTATGTCTAGTCCGCAAGCTAACCAAGTTGCTGCTGTGCTGTATGTATTTTCTCTCAGCGTATCTCCATTTTTAATTTGAGTAAGAGAGTGCATGTCAGCAATAAATAAAAATGCATCATTCTCTGCCTTATTAGACATTTCTAAAGCAGGAAAAATGGCCCCTAAAAGATTTCCTAAATGTGGTGTTCCTGTACTTTGAACCCCTGTTAATATTCTAGACATTATTTTTAATTTATTAAAACAAAAATACAGTTTTCAAGATAAACTCAATCAAACAAAAGAATATTACTACATTCGTTAATATGAATTTATTAAAAACACCTTTTCTACTGGTTTGGAGGCTTTGGTTTTATGTTTTAATACTGATCACTGTTTTATTAATGTCTCCCTTTTTATTCGTTTTAACAATAAAAGAAAGTTATTATCCAACTTTTTGGAAATTAATACGAGGTTGGGCTCATGTATTGGTATATGGAATGGGTTTTAGAATAGATAAGCAATTAGATGAGATTTTAGATAGAGATAAAAGTTATATGTTTTGTCCTAATCATGCCTCATTAATGGACCCTTTTGTGCTGATAGTTTTAAGTAAAAATCCGATTGTGTTTGTTGGGAAAAAGGAATTAGTAAAGATTCCTATTTTTGGATTTTTTTACAAGCGAGCCGTAATCATGGTAGATAGAAGTAGCCCAGAAAGCAGAAAAAGAGTTTTTGCTATGGCTAAAAAGAGGCTCCAAGGAGGAACTAGTATTGGAATTTTTCCTGAGGGATTAGTCCCAACTGAAGATGTAATTTTAGCGCCATTTAAAAATGGAGCATTTAGTTTAGCCATACAACATCAAATTCCAATAGTACCCCAAACCTATTATGATTGTAAACGATTATTTTCTTGGGATTTTTTAAAAGGTGGTACAGGAACTTTTAGAATCCGTCAACACCGATTTATAGACACAAAAGGGCTTAAGTTTGAGGATGCAGAAAAATTAAAAGAAAAAATATTTAAAATAATACACAACGAATTATCATCTGACTCGTTATACATGAAAGATACAAATAGAGCTAAATGAAAGAGATATTAAACCCCAAATATTCTAAAAATGAGGAAAAATTAAATATATTAACTCATGCTTTTGGCTTATTTATGAGTATCATTGGATTACCTTTCTTAGTAATTAAATCATTTCATTTTAATGGATTTTGGAAACCTTTAAGCATTATTATTTTTGGGATAAGTTTAGTTGTATTGTATGCCGCATCAACATTTTATCATGCGTCAATAGATCCAAAAATAAGGAGGAAGTTAAATATTTTTGATCATTCTGCCATCTATGTTTTAATAGCAGGGACATATTCTCCATTTACAATTATTGTATTAGAGGGTGCACTGGGGTGGCTTGTTTTTGGTTGTACTTGGGCTTTTGCATTTGTTGGAATTGTATTAAAACTTTTTTACACGGGTCGTTATGATAAGCTTTCTACAATAATGTATATTTTAATGGGATGGCAAATCATTCTTGTTATTAAACCTTTAATAAATGCTTTTTCAATAAATGGCTTACAGTTGTTGTTTGCAGGGGGTATTTTTTATACTGTGGGAGCATTACTTTATTCATCAAAAAGAATTAAATACAATCATGCTATTTTCCATGTTTTTGTTTTGTTAGGGAGTGCATGTCATTATGCATGTATTTATAAATATATTTTACCTATGTAGAATTCTATAAATTTATAAATAATTTATAGTAAGGTTATTATTTTAATATTATTTCTATATCTTTGTAAAAACTTATTGTTAAATATTTTAATATTTTTCATTTAAGTAAATAAATCTTATTTTAGGGGGTAGATTTATTAAATTCCTCGAACTTTTAGTTCGAGGTTTTTTTTTGCCAATTCTTAAATGGATTTAAACTAAGACTAGAATTATAATATTTTTTATCATTTGTTATCTCAATTCCCAAGTAATTAGGTTTTAAAAAAGTCTCATTTTTATTTTTGAGTTCTATTTCTGCGATAACTAACCCTTTATTTTTCCCTAAAAACTCATCGATTTCGATGATATGATTCCCTAATTTGTGATAAAATCTATTTTTTTCAATAATTCCATTTTCGCAAAGAATTATTAATTCCTTAGCATCCTTTAGATCAATTTCTTTTTCCCATTCAAACCGAGTTGTTCCACTCGCATCTGATACCCCTTTAATAGTTAAAAAAGCCAAATCGTCAATTATTCTGACCCTAACAACTCTTTTTTTATTGGAGTTCAGATACCCTTGTGTAATGTGTTTTTTATCATAACATATTTTTTTGAAATCGTTATTTTTTAGTAAAAACTTCCTTTCAATTTCTATATTCATTTTTATTATTCTTTGTACTAATGTAATGGATTTATCGTTATTGTTATAAGAAATAAATATATTTGACTTCAATTTATTTACATGCTCAAGAGACTTTTCATATTCTTTAGTTTTTCAACATTTTCTTTAGTGGCTCAAGTAGATTATACTGATGCTTGGGAAGATTTTTTTTCGTACAACAATGTTAAAGATCTTATTAAAGTAGAAAACATGTTATATGCATTAACAGATAATGCGACATTCACGTATGATTTCGAAACTCAAGAAACAGAAAAATTATCTTCGATTCAGGGGTTGTCTGGTGAGACTACTTCAGCCATTCATTACAGTTCAGAAACCGATAGGTTAGTTATTGGATATGAAAATGGGTTAATTGAAGTTATTGATTCTGACGGCAGTATCACAATTTCTTCAGATATCTTGAGCTTTAATCAGACTGGAGCAAAAAGCATTAATGATATTTTTGAGCACCAAGGTAAACTTTATTTATCGACCTCTTTTGCCATCGTTGAATATGATATTTTACAATTAGAATTTGGAGATACATTTTTTATTGGAAATAATTCAGCTGATGTTAATATTCTTGAAATAACCGTTTTCAACAATCAAATTTATGCAGCTACAGCAAATGGTATTTTTCATGCAGATTCAAATAACCCTAATTTAATTGATTTCAATAACTGGAATTTAATTACATCTGCAAATAATAATTTTAAAAATATTACAGTTTTCAATAATAAGCTCTACACGATACTAAATACTCAGCTCTATGAAGTAAATGAAATGAATGAACTAGAGTTTATCACAAATTTTTCTTCTAATGTTAATGGATTGAAGAGCTCTTTAACTAATCTTTCGGTAGTATTTAATAGCTCAGTAGAGGTCTATGATACCCAATTAAATTTAGTTTTTCAAAATAATGCAGATGGTGATTTTGATTATACATTAAACAATGCATATACAGAGAACAATCAACTATTATTAGCTACAAAACAATTTGGAGTTTTATCTTCTTCTTCTTTAAATAACCCTATTTTCTCAGAAATTCACCCAGAGGGTCCAGTATCAAATGATGTTTTTTCAGTCACAGCAAAAAATAATCATCTATGGGCAGTTTATGGAGGATATGACAGAACTATGGCTCCTGTTCAACCGAATTTAGGTTATAGTCATTATGATGGGGAAAATTGGTATACAGAAGAAAATGACATTGATAATTCTTTTCCAGGACTTGTGGATGTTACATTAGATCCATCTAATGAAGATAAAGCCTACATCAGTAGTTTTGGTTCTTCAAGTAGGATTAATACTTATAAGACAGGTGGTTTGTTTGTAGTTGAAAACAATGAAGTCATAAATTTTTATAATAATTTAAATAGTCCTTTAGAAAATCTATATGAGACAGATCCACTGATTAATAGTGTTACAATTAGAATTTCTGGGACTGTATTTGACAACCAAGGGAATTTATGGGTTGCCAATCTAGGGAAGAATAATGAGTTAAAAAAATTTTCAAATGGGTCTTGGACTGATTTTAATATTAGTGCAGGTAAGCCAGAAAATTCTTTTGGGTTTTCGGAAATAATAATCGATAGAAATAATACTCTGTGGATTGGAACACGGGGAGATGGAGTTATTGCTTTTAACGAGAATGGAAATAGAGTAAAAGGTTTAACAGCTTCACCAACTCAAGGGAGTTTGCCTAATAGGAGAGTATTAAGTTTAGCATCAGACACTGAAAACAGAATTTGGATTGGAACTATTTCTGGTTTGGTAGTTTTTAATAATGCATCAGGGGTTTTTGATGCTGATGTGTTAGATGCTCAACCTATTATTATTTTAGATGATGGAACACCAAGAAAATTATTAGGAGATGAAACTGTAAATACTATTGCTGTTGATGGCGCTAATAATAAATGGTTTGGGACTGAAAATGGAGGCGTCACCTATACTAATCCTAGTGGCCAAACTACAATTGCTAATTTTAGTAAGCAAAATTCTCCTATTCCTTCAGATAGAATTGTAAAGATTGCTGTAGATAAAGATACTGGAAAAGTGTTTTTTGCAACGGATAAAGGTATTGTTGCTTACAACAGCAATGTAGCTCCATTTGGAGATTCTTTAGGAGAAGTATATGCATATCCAAATCCAGTTAGAAAGTTTCATAATATAGTAACTATTGATGGGAGAAACGGGACAAATTTACCAAAAGGGACTAATGTGAAAATTTTGGATGTTGCTGGTAATTTAGTGTATGAGTCCAATGTTGTAGAAGGGCAACAATTACAAGGTGGAAAAGTGATATGGGATAAAAAGAATTTGGCTGGGACATACGTGGCTTCAGGAATCTATATAGTTCTATTAGCTAACGAAGATGCTTCAGAAACATCAACTACAAAAATAGCAATCATTAATTAATGGCAATACTATCAACTAAAGCGATTGTTATTAGTACCATTAAATATAGTGATAGTAGTTTAATCGTAAGACTTTATACTAAAGAAGTAGGTTTAGTTTCTTTCTTGTTAAAAGGAATTTTAAAATCGAAAAAAGGAAAGCTAAGAACGGCTTACTTTCAGCCATTGAATCAGCTTTCAATTATTTTTAGTCATCAGGAAAAAAGAAACTTACAACTATTAAAAGAAGCTCAAGTAATTCATGTATACGAGACTATATATACCTCTATAATAAAACAATCTATAGTATTATTTCTATCTGAGATTTTAACTAGTGCAATTCAAGAAGAGGAAAATAATACCTTATTGTATGAATATCTTGAGTATTCACTTATTTGGTTAGATTCTCATTCACAAATATCTAATTTTCATTTACTTTTTTTATTAAATCTAACTAAATTTTTAGGTTTTTATCCAGACGCTTCTCAGTCTGATAAAAAAGGCTTTCATTTAAGCGAGGGGTTATTTACAGACAACCTTCAAATTAGGGAAGTTATCAAAGGAAATGAAATAAATCAGTTCAAAAAGCTTTTAGGCACAAATTTTGATAATGTTGGTTGTATGAATTTTTCAAAGACTGAAAGACAAAGATTATTACAAACATTAATTCGTTATTTTGAATTACATTTGGGCGGATTTAGAATCCCTAAATCTTTAGCAGTTTTAGAAACAGTATTTAGTAAATGAGAACTATAGTATATTTAATACTTTTTTTGACACCATTTTTATCTTTTGCTCAAGAGTTAAAAGTATTAGATATAGAAACTGGGAAGCCTATATATAATGTCAATGTTTTTACAGAAGAACCTTATTTTAATTCCTCTACCAATTCAAAAGGTATTGTAGACATTTCTTTAGTAAAGGGAAAAGACATTTTATTTTTTTCTCATATTTCATATGCTTTAAAAAGTATTTCAAAGGACCTTATAAAAAATAATTTCACATTATACTTAGCGAAACAATCTGAACAATTAGATGAGGTAGTTTTATCCGTATTTAAAAGAGATGCAAAAACAAATAGAGTGGCAGAAAGAGTTGCCGTATTAACCTCTAAAGAAATTGAAAAATTATCTCCACAAACCTCTGCTGACTTATTAGCAGCTATTCCTGGTGTTAAGATTCAAAAATCTCAAATGGGTGGAGGAAGCCCTGTTATTAGAGGTATGGAGTCCAATAGGGTTATGTTAGTAGTAGATGGGGTTAGAATGAATAACGCTATTTACAGAAAAGGTCATTTGCAAAATGCCATTACTGTTGCTCCAAATCAATTAGACAAAACAGAAATTGTTTTTGGACCATCATCCGTAATTTATGGATCTGATGCCCTAGGAGGAGTGATTCACTATTATACTAAAACTCCTAAATTATCTGAAAAAACTAAGGTTACTTCCAGTTTTTTTAATCGATATTCTTCTATAAATAATGAAATCACAAATAATGCTTCAGTAGAAATAGGTAATAAAAAATGGGCTTCTTTTACAAGTATTTCTTATAGTGATTTTGGGGATTTAAAAATGGGAAAAAATCGTTCTCATGGATTTAATAATTGGGGTAAAGTTTTTCTGTATTCAGAAAATTCAAATGATTTTTACTCTAGCACAGCAACTGAAAATTCTGATGAAAACCTTCAGCGAAATACGGCTTATAACCAAACAGATCTGCTACAAAAATTCTTTATTCCACTAACGGATAAAACAGAACTAAAACTAAATTTCCAATATTCCACATCTTCAGATATTCCTAGGTTTGATAGATTAGATGAAAAACATGAAGGAACTCTGAAATTCGCAGAATGGTATTATGGTCCTCAAGAGCGATTGTTAATCTCTCCTCAATTAGATATTAATCCAGGAAAGTCTTGGTTAGATAAAGGAACATTTACATTAGCATATCAAAACATAAAAGAATCCAGAATACAAAGAAAATTATCAAGTCTAGAAAGATCTTACAGGAATGAGAATGTCGATGTCTTTAGTTTTAATGGAGATTTTATGATTCCATTAAGTAAGAATGAAAATAGAGCATTCACTTATGGTTTTGAATTCTTACACAATGATGTTAATTCATCTGCGTTCGGAAAAACTTTAGATGTTTTAGGAAATGATATCATTGGGATTTCAGATAATTTTAATGTACAGACTCGCTATCCTGATGGTGGTAGTAGCTATGTAAGTTCAGCAGTATATCTAGGATATAGAGAGGATTTAAATGCTAAATCAACACTAAATACTGGAGTTCGTTTTACTCGTACAAATTTGAAAGCTTCATGGATAGATCAATCTATAATTATATTACCTGAAACTAATATTAAATTAGATAATTCTGCTTTTACTGCAACATTAGGTTATGTCTTCAAGCCCAATAAAAACACTCAGTTAAATACCGTTATTTCATCGGGGTTTAGATCTCCTAACATAGATGATGTAGGAAGAGTTAGAGAAAAATCAGGAAATATTACTGTACCAAACATACATCTAAAACCTGAATACGCTTATAGTGCTGAAATAGGAATACAAAAGTACTTCAATGATAAAAAATTTAGATTTGGGTTTAATACGTATTATACTTTATTAAAACATTATATCATAAGAGATGACTTCTCAATGTATGGAAATTTATCTCTTAATGGTCAATTGCTATATGATGATGAAATGGGTAATATCGTCGCCAATCAAAATAGAGGGAATGCTTATATTCATGGGTATACAGCGAGTTACCAAGGTAAATTATCTGAATATTTTACAACTAACGGATTTATTACTTATACAAAAGGGAGAACTTATGATTCTAAAGAACCCTTATCATCAATTCCACCCTTATTTGGTCAATTTGATGTAAATTTCACAAATAAAAAGTTTCAATTAGGTACAAGTTTTCGATTTAATTCTAAAAAAGATATTGTTGATTTTAATTTTACTGAAGGTATCGATAATCATGATCTAACTCCTATTGTCAACGACAATGCTACAGAAGATATTGATAAATATTTTGGTTCACCAAGTTGGGTAACATTAGGGTTTAATAGTAGTTATAGATTTAATAAAAATTGGAAGTTACAAGGAATGATTAGTAATGTATTTGATCAACATTTTAGAGAATTTGCCTCTGGAATATCTGCACCCGGAAGAAACTTTTCTTTTTCTTTAATTACTATTTTTTAGTCTTTCTATTTCCTTCATTATCAAATTCTTCATTTAATTTTTTTTCAACACTAATGATAGTAATTAGCAATGTAAAAATCATAAAAGCCATTGGTAACCAAAGAAGCATTAAAGGTTCATTTATCAAAATCATGAGTATCATTACTACTAATGCAATTCCTGAATACTTTAGGAGAGTGATACAAAATAAACTGTTTGCAAAGTTCCAAATATCATCATTTAGCATTGTTCGGTTAGTTCTATATCCATAGATATAGTTTATTTTTTTTGGTGGAAAAAAATAGAATATAATGCTCATAAGAAAAAGCAATCCATTCACACTTAATACATAGGTAAAAGCATTCATACTACTTATTTTTTAATGGTCTTAATAATCCTTCTTGTGCAACAGTAGCTATTAATATACCGTCTCTGGTGAAAATATTTCCTGTAGCTAAGCCTCTAGCTCCAGAAGTACTTGGTGAAACAACAGAAAATAACATCCAGTCATTAAAATCAAAATCTCTAAAAAACCACATTGAATGATCCAAGCTAGCCATTTGTGTATTTCCAATACTAGCCTTACTAGCATTTGGCTTTAATGCAGCGTTTAAAATATTATAATCTGAAATGTAGGTTAATATTTGGTGTTTCAATGTTAGCTCTAAGTCTGAAGTGTTTCCTTTTAATTTAAACCACATATCCTCAACAGGAGGCAGATCTTTTCTTTCCATAGGATTCAAAATCTGAACAGGTTTAAAGTCAATAGGTCTTTCAATACTTAAAAAGTCTCGAAGCTGAGAAGGAATAAAATTCCCATATTGAGAAAGTAATTCACTCCAGCTTAAAAGTTCTTCAGGTTGTTTGATAGATGTTTTTATAGGTTCCTGATGTTCGTATCCTTCTTCTTTTTTGTGAAAAGAGGCTGCTAGTATAAAAATTGTATTATTTTTTTGGATCGCAGTAACTCTTCTAGTAGAGAAACTTCCACCGTTTCTCATTTCAGTAACTTTAAAAGTTATTGGAATAGTTAAATCGCCAGGGAGTAAAAAATAAGAATGTAGAGAGTGAACAAAACGATTATTAGGTATGGTTTGATAGGCTGCATGTAAAGCTTGAGCTAAAACTTGACCACCAAAAACTCTAGAATTACCAATAGTTTTACTTATTCCTGTAAAGGTTCTAGGGTCCTCTTTTTTTAATGTTAGGATATTAACTAAATCATCAATTGTTTTCATGATTTTTTAACTTTTTTTAAATGGAAATTTTTGTTTGAATTCTGAAGGTTGAATTTTTAGTAAAAATAATTTTAAAAATTTATTTCTGATTGATTTTTTATGACGAATATACACTGACAAGTCTTGGGGAACTGCACCAACTGAACTTTTGATTTCACTAGCTGTTCTTCCAAAGTTTAAAATTTCGATTTTATGAGCTATGGCAATCTTAATATAATCATAAAGCATTCTTTGATATATTGCGTATTGTTTATTGAGTTCATAATCTATTCCAACATAATGAGCGTCTAAATGACTTTTATTAATCATCCCTGACATAAATCCTATCATTTCATTGCCTATCCAGTATGTTTTTAGGATATAGGAATCCCCTAATTTAGCTTTAAGACTTTTATAGGTTTGTAAATTAAATTCTCCTAAATTAAATTCTGCTTTTGTTACAACTTTTTTATACAATTCAGTCATTTTAACCAAGTGTTCATCAAAATTTAAAACTGAAATTTCTTTTGTAATAATATCATTACTAAGCGTCATAGCTTTTTTTGCCTTTACTCTAAACTTTGTTTTTAATGCGATTAAGTAGTCCTCAAAATTTTGCCATTTTGGATTAATTTTTAAAATCATATTTGGCTCAATATTGATAGCATAATAACCCAAATTCATCAGTTCATTCGTTATTGGTAAAGATTCAGCTATAAAATCTTTCACCATAAATATGTCTATTGGATTTTCACGATTATTATTTTCTGTGTGATGAAGAATTCCTTTAGATATTATCTTTAAAATAAGTCTCTTATTTTCACCGTTCTTTATAAAAATTCCATGCTCACCACTTACAAATGCGTTTCCACAGTTAATAATTGTGAGCGGTTTTTTTTTGGGAAGTATTGTTAATCTTCTTCCGATTGAAGTAATCTTTTTTAAAAAGTTTGTTGTATCATTTTCTAATGACCTAAATTGAAAGTTAATTATCTGAGCATTTGCAAATGCAATAGCTTTTTCATTTTCATTTTTTAACACAAGGTAAAAAAAGGATAAATGAGAATTATTTTTTTCTAAAGCCTCTAAATAGTTTGATGAAAAATATAGGTTTTGAGAACAATTTAGTTCTTCCCAAACCATAGTAGGAATCTCAGCTACTTTATTGAACACTAATACTTTAGATTTGTTATGGTCTAAATTCAAAAAACTTATTTTATGTTAACGATACTTTATGTTATTTTTTTAAAATAATTGATAAAAATTATTTTTATTTATTCTAAATAAATACTTATTTTTGAGCATTAGTATACCTTAAAATGATTGTATTTTACAGTTTAGAAAATACCATAATAAAAATTACAAATACATCATCTGTTTGTAATAATAGCTGTTCATCAAATTGTATAAAACCTAAAAATAAATGTTGTTTTAAGTATAAAAAAAAGGGCACCAACTGCAAGCGATGCCCGAATATCTTTTTGAGAGAAGCTTCTTAGCTTCTCAAAATCATAATATTAACATAGAGATGGCCTATTATTTAAAAGCATTTAAGCCAGTTATATCCAATCCTGTAATTAACAAATGAATGTCATGAGTCCCCTCATAGGTGATTACACTTTCTAAATTCATGGAGTGACGCATAATAGAATATTCACCACTAATTCCCATGCCTCCTAATATTTGTCTTGCTTCTCTAGCAATGTTGATTGCCATATCTACATTATTTCTTTTTGCCATAGAAATTTGAGCAGTCGTAGCTTTTCCTTCATTACGTAAAACACCCAAGCGCCAAGTTAATAACTGTGCTTTTGTGATTTCGGTAATCATTTCAGCTAATTTTTTTTGTTGTAATTGAAATTGACCAATAGGTTTACCAAATTGAATACGTTCTTTGCTGTAACGCAAAGCA
Source organism: uncultured Flavobacterium sp. (assembly GCA_913061465.1). Taxonomy (GTDB): domain Bacteria; phylum Bacteroidota; class Bacteroidia; order Flavobacteriales; family Flavobacteriaceae; genus Polaribacter. Next base: position 340 of record CAJXSU010000043.1, on the reverse strand, counting down.
GTATCATAACAGTCCATAGCAGCCCCTATAGCTCCCCATGCTATTCCATAACGTGCAGAGTCTAGACACCCTAAAGGTGCTCCCAAGCCAGATTTATTTGGTAATAAATTTTCTTTTGGAACTTTTACATTGTCAAAGATTAACTCACCAGTAGAGGAGGCTCTTAAAGACCATTTGTTGTGAGTTTCTGGAGTAGAAAATCCTTCCATACCTCGCTCTACAATTAGACCATGTATTCTTCCTTCTTCATTTTTAGCCCATACAACAGCAACTTGCGCGAGAGGAGCATTAGAAATCCACATTTTTGCACCATTTAAAAGATAATGATCTCCCATATCTT
>CAJXSU010000042.1 GCA_913061465.1 uncultured Flavobacterium sp. | reverse complement strand
AAAAGGAAATACCTGGAATTTACTCACAAAATTAGGAGACTTAAAAAATAATCATCTAGCTTTTCATGGCGGTAAAATAGCAGCATCTTATGAAAGATTAACTACTGAAAATGAAAATGTAGTAGCTTTTAAAAGAAGTAAAGAAGTTGCGGAGGTTTACTTTATTGGAAACCTATCTAATCAAGTTCAATCATTCATTTTAGATGTAGAAGGAACCTATGAAGATCTTCTTCTGAATAAAAGCCTTATTTTAAATCAAAAAAAAATACAGTTAGCGCCTTGGCAATATTATTTACTTAATAAAGTATCTCCATAGAAAGTGATTCCCTACTTCATAGATAACATAAATTGTAGTTGAAATTCTCTGAATAAAAATTTCAGAAAAGACAAAAAGAATAATTTATAATAGATGAAAAAATGAATACAAAAAAATTATACTATTGGTCAATTACTGTTGCTTTAGCAGGGTTCTTATTTGGGTTTGATACTATTGTAATTAGTGGTGCAGAACAAGATATTCAAAGATTGTGGGGAAGCTATACGCTCTTTGGTAGCAATGATTTATTTCATGGAATTGTTATTGTTGGAGCTGCTCTTTGGGGAACAGTTCTGGGAGCAATTTTTGGAGCGATTCCAAATGATCGATTGGGAAGAAAGAAAACTTTAGTGTTTATTGGTGTGCTCTATACAATTTCTGCCATAGGCTCTTCTATGGCATCAGACCCTTGGATATTTGCATTATTTAGATTTATTGGAGGTATTGGTGTTGGGGCTTCTACTATTGCAGCACCTTCTTTTATATCAGAAATTGCTCCACAAGAAAAACGAGGAAGATTGGTCGCTACTTACCAATTTAATATTGTATTTGGAATTCTTATTGCTTTTGTTTCCAATGCTTTATTAGCAAAATATATTAGTAATGACGCTTGGAGGTGGATGATAGGTATAGAAGCATTGCCCGCAATTATTTACACAGTTATGATGTTTGCAATTCCTGAAAGTCCGAGATGGTTAATTACTGCAAAAAATAATATTGAAGCAGCAAAGCAAGTTTTTAGAAGCTTATATGACAATGAAGGCGATATAGTAGAGCAAGTAAATTTGATTGTTAATTCTCAAAAAAGCACAGATGATGCAGAAAGCATCTTCAGTAAAAAATATGGGATTCCTTTATCCTTAGCTTTTTTTATTGCTTTTTTTAATCAATTTAGTGGCATTAATGCCATTTTATATTATGCCAATAGAATTTTTGCAGAAGCAGGTTTGGCAGAGCAAGCAGGAGCATTGGGGTCTATAGGCCTTGGTATTACAAACTTTGTTTTTACCCTATTGGGAATGTTTTTAATTGATAGATTGGGCAGAAAGCAGTTATTATATATTGGATCTGTTGGATACATTGTTTCATTAAGTATTGTTTCATTATGTTTTTACAATGACTGGTCTGGTATGATTGTTCCCATATCATTGTTTGCATTTATAGCCTCTCATGCAATAGGTCAAGGGGCTGTTATTTGGGTCTTTATTTCTGAAATTTTCCCAAATCATTTACGTTCTTCAGGACAAGCATTTGGAAGCTCGGTTCATTGGGTTTTGGCAGCAATTATTCCTTCTTTAGTGCCTATACTTTTTAATTCTATTGGAGCAGTAACTGTTTTTGCTATTTTTGCATTTATGATGCTATTGCAATTAGTTTGGATAAAAATGTACGTTCCAGAAACAAAAGGGAAATCTTTGGAAGCAGTATCAGAATCATTAACGAATTCTAATTAATGAATAAAATAACGTGTTTTGGCGAAGTGCTTTGGGATGTTTTTCCAACGCATAAAAAAATAGGAGGAGCACCTTTAAATGTAGCTCTACGGTTGCATTCTTTTCAGAATGATGTTACAATCATTAGTAGCGTCGGAGATGATAAAAATGGAAAAGAATTACTGCATTTTATTGAAGAACAAGGAGTTTATACGGGTAATATACAAATCAATAAAAATTATGAAACCAGTAAAGTAGCTGTTGCTTTAGACCAAAAAGGAGCTGCTTCGTATACCATTACACACCCTTGTGCTTGGGATTTTATAGAGATAAATAAACGTCTTTTATCGTTGGTTAAGGTATCAGATGCTTTTATTTTTGGGAGCCTAGTTTCTAGAAATAAGCAGTCAGAAACTACTCTTAAAAAACTTCTCACCCTTTCTAGTTTTGCTGTATTTGATGTTAATTTAAGACCACCTCATTATACCATTGCTGTGTTAACTAATCTAATGAAAGCAGCACACTTTATAAAGTTTAATGATGATGAACTTATAGAAATTTGCACAAGCTTAGGGGTTACACTTAAAACGATAGAGGATCAGGTACAATTTATAGCTTCACATACAACTACTCAAAATATCTGTGTTACAAAAGGAAGCAAAGGGGCAGTTCTTTTTTATGAAGGCACCTTTTTCTACAATGATGGATACGTGGTTAAAGTAGCAGATACTGTTGGATCTGGAGACTCTTTTTTAGCTACATTAATAGACGCATTGCTAAAAAAAGTAGCTCCACAAAAAGCCATAGACACTGCTTGTGCTGTTGGTGCACTAGTTGCTAAAAATAAAGGAGCAAACCCTGTGATTTCAGAACAAGATATTGAGGCTATTTTAATAGAATGAAGATTTTAATAGAAATAATAAAATAGAAATAATACCAAATAGATCAACAGATAAAAACGATAAAAATTCCGTGCTTTCTTATAGTGTTGATTTGCTGGATATAGATTGCCAAAAAGCCCCTTAAGCTCGGTAATAAATAAAGGCTTTATATTTATGAACCAACTATCTGTTTGATAGACTATTTTTCTGAAATTACTTCTATAATAAGACAATGGAAGCCCCCAAATAAAGAAAATAATGAGCCATATGTTTTCCGAAAGAACTTTAATCATTTTTAGCTTTTTTAGGAAACCAAGGGATAAAAGCATTTGTAGATGCTACGTATTCTTTATATCCTGGTTTTGTTTTTTGCAATGATTTTTCTAACATAGCAACTCCTGAAATATTAATAATTAAGTAGATCATAGCCAATGCACCAACTATCTGCCAATAACCTCCGGAGGCTATTGAAAATAGCCCAAACGACAGCCAAACTGTTGCATCACCAAAATAATTTGGATGCCTAGTATAGCGCCATAAACCAGTTTTAAGAATTGTGCCTTTATTATCAGGATTCTTCTTAAATTTTGTTAATTGATAATCACCAATAGCTTCAAATAAAAATCCTACACACCAACATAATAAAGCTATATAATCAATGGCGTTTAGTTCGTTACTAACAGTTTCATGATGAATTCCAAATAATGGTAAAGAAACCAACATGATTAAGGTTCCCTGTAAAACAAAAACTTGAAAAAAACTGAACCACCAATATCTTTCTGCTCCATAATGTCGCCTAAATTCTTGGTATCTGAAATCTTCAGGCTTTCCATAATTTCTTTTGAATAAGTATGCAGATAGCCGAATTCCCCAAACACTCACTAAGCATAGAACAACTAAATTACGAGTATACATATGAGTCTCCAGCATAAAATAGGCAACATTTACAACCACAAACCCAGTTCCCCAAAAAGCATCAACAATACTAACATTTTTTAATGGAATACTAATAAGCCACAGAATGACCATTAAAAATAGTATGAGAGAAGCGGCTAAGAGAAAATTCATATATGATGTAGTGATATTAAAGATGGAAAGTACAAAACTATTTAAAAGTGTAGGGATAATTGTGATATGATTATTTTGAAAACAGCATCAATATATAACAAACCACAACTCCTTTTATAAAGCAGATCCAATACAATTGGTAATATGAAAGGTTCAATTTAATTCGTGTTTTTTCAACTAAAGTTTTGTGCCAGACAATCATTTGTTCTAAAAATTTAAGAATTATGTTAAAGATACTAAATTTTTTTGTGCAATTCTTTAGCTGTTTTGGAGTCTCTTTTAAAGGCAATAGACACTACTATATTTTGAAACCTCATATAATTTCCCTAAATTACTTTCTTATAGAAACTAAAAAAACTCATATTATGAAATTATTTTTAAAAAAAATTATTTTTCTGATGGTGTCTGTTTTACTAATTAATTGTACTACAAATGGTGGTAAAAATCTAGTAGAAGGAGATAATTATGGAAAAACTTATAGTATTGGAGACAATGCTATGTCAGAAAAGCTTTTGATGTTGTCAGAGGCATATAGCACCCAGAATACAGACGAGTTAGTAAAACATTATGATGCTGAATTTCTTGGGGAAAATGGAGTAGAAACTACACGAGAATGGTTAGAATCTATGGATTCTATAAGTATGAAACCATATGTAGTTATTCCAGTAAAACTAGCAGGTGATCCAGACACTAAAGTATTGGCATGGTCTAAAGAGGAACGTCATTATAAAAATGGCTCTTATGAAAAATTAGATCTTATGGAGTTTTTTAATTTTAATAAAGAGGGAAAAGTAGACGCTTTTAGACAATGGAAATCTATAGATTCTTCTAATTTTGGAAAATCTTATGGAGGAAAATTTATTGGAGATGGTACTAACGAATACTCAGGGAGGCCATTAGTTTTCTCAGATAGAAATGAAGTTGAAATCATAGAAAAAATGATCAAAGATTATAATGACATGAATGCAGCCGGATTTTCAGAACCTTTTGCTGATATGGCTGTTTTAAATAATTATAAAGGAGAAGCTCAGAAACTAAAGAAAGAAGAAATGGGAGATTTGTTTAAGGATTACAGATCTGTTAGTTGGGTTCCTTATGCAATTGTTCCTTTAAAAATATACAATACAGATGCTGCCTCAGGTGTTCAAGTGATGTCTAAAGAAACTAGAGTTTTTAAAAACGGAAAGGTATGGGAAAAAGAATTATTTGAAATTTTCTACTTTAATCTAGATGGTAAAATTACGTCTATGGTACAATACGCTAGAGATTTCTAATTTTTGATACCATTAAAAAGTATTTGGGAGTTATCATTGTATTGGTAACTCCTTTTTTTATGGGTGCAATAGATTAGTTATGAGTCAGTTTTTTTTAGAAATATCTTAGTAAGATTTCCTATATTTATTAGATGAAGTATCCTCTTTGTTTTTTTTTGATGTTATCAGTTGTTGCTGCTTTTGGTCAAGACTATGAAACAAAGCAATATATAAGCCAAAATGATACGCTTCCGTATCGCATACTACTTCCAGAAAACTATAATCCAAATAAGTCTTACCCTTTGGTTGTTTTTCTCCACGGAGCAGGAGAAAGAGGTAACGATAATGAGTTGCAGTTAATTCACGGGAGTTTTCTTTTCAAATCAAAGGAGTTTAGACAAAACCATCCTGCAATTGTCGTATTTCCTCAGTGTCCTAAAAATTCATATTGGGCTAGTGTTCAAAAAAATCAGATTCAAAAAAAGGAGAAAAAATATAAATTTCAAAAAAAATTAGGGAAATATCGTACTCAAGAATTACTAGAGTTGTTTTTAAACGACTTGGAGAAATCATATAAAATTGATACTACAAGACGATATATTGGTGGGCTGTCCATGGGAGGTATGGGAACATTTGAGTTGGTAGCTAGAATGCCAAATTATTTTGCAGCTGCATTTGCAATTTGTGGTGGAGGTAATCCTTCATGGTCAAAGATACTAAGTAGTACTCCTTTTTGGATTTTTCATGGCAGCAATGATCTTATAGTTTCTTATGGCTATTCTAAAAGAATGTTTCGAAACATGAAACGATATAATAAGGAAACTAGATTTACAACTTATGAAGGAGTAGGTCATAATAGTTGGGATACTGCTTTTAAAGAACTTGAATTATTCCCTTGGGTTTTTTCTTTCATAAAAAAGTAAATAACCCACATTGCTGTGGGTATTTCTTGTTCCAATTATCTTCTATTGTGATTAGGCAAAATAAATATAGATTGCAATTACAATCACACAAATAGTTATTCCAACTTGTGTTGTATATTTCCATGGAGTAATGTCTACTTGTTTTGTGTGTTCTTGAACAAATGGCTCTTTTCTTGGGTATAGCTTTCCAATAATTAACATAATTACTACGTTCATTATAAATAAAATAGCCATCACGTCTAAAAAGTGAGGATATGCTTGTGCCTCAATTAAAGCTAATGCAGCTTCATCTGTAATGCCAGCATCTTTTGCCAATTCTAATGCTTTGGACACAAAATAAGGTTGCATAAAAAACTGACTAGTAATGTATAACAAACAACCCGAAGCTAAGCCTATTTTAGCTGCAATTGCTGGAACGCGCTTTGTTAAGTAACCAACTACAATAATGGTTAAAATAGGAATACTATAAATTCCATTAATCTCTTGTAAATAATCAAATAAGCTCCCAGCATTTGCAATAAGTGGTGCAATAAACATCGAAGCAATTGCCAAAACAACTCCAAAGATTTTCCCGTATTTTACAATAGTTTTTTCGTCTGCCTCTTTATTAATGTGCTGTTTGTAAACATCAATTCCAAACAAGGTTACAGAACTATTTAAAACACTGTTAAAAGAGCTTAAAATGGCTCCAAACAATACTGCCGCAAAGAAACCAACCCAAGCCGTAGGAAGAACTTTTCTAACCAACATTGGATAGGCGCTGTCTGCACTTTCTAAATTTCCTTGAAAAAGATGAAAGGCAATAATACCAGGTAAAACAACAATAATAGGACCCAATATTTTTATAAATGAGGCTAATAATAAACCTTTCTGACCTTCTTTTAAATCTTTTGCTCCCAGCGCTCTTTGAATAATCTGTTGGTTGGTTCCCCAATAAAATAATTGTACCAACATCATTCCTGTAAATATGGTATAGAAAGGGACTGGGTCTGTTGGGCCACCCATAGATTTAAATTTTTCTGGGTTTTCAGTGGTTAAAATAGAAAGCCCATCTAAAAGACTTCCATCACCAATCATCATTAAACCAAATACAGGAATTAAGAGCCCACCAATTAGCAATCCTATTGCATTTATAGAATCTGACACAACAACAGCCTTTAAGCCTCCAAATACGGCATAGACAGATCCAATAATTCCTATTCCCCATACACAAATCCATATAGATTGAGTGTGACTTACTCCCAATAATTCAGGAATATCAAACATTCCGCTAATGGCTAATGATCCTGAGTATAAAATCACTGGAAGAAGCACAACCACATAACCAGACAAGAATAAAACGGAGGTTAATGTTTTTGTAGCTACATCAAAACGTTTTGCTAAAAACCCAGGAACGGTTGTTAATCCACCTTTTAAATATCTAGGTAGTAAAAACATGGCTGTTACTACCATAGCAATGGCAGCAAGTGTTTCCCACACCATAACCGATAAGCCACTTTGATAGGCAGATCCGTTTAGTCCAACAATTTGTTCAGTAGATAAGTTGGTGAGTAAAAGAGATCCTGCAATTACTCCAGCTGTTAAGCTTCGTCCACCAAGAAAGTAACCATCTGAAGAGGTTTCTTTCATGTTTCTAGTTTTTAAGTAGGAGATAATTGCTACTAAAGCGGTGAATCCAATAAATGATAAGAATAGCATAGGTTATTGATTAATTGATGAATGTATTATTTTGGACTGGAAGATAATTTTTTTAAGTTGAAAAGAAAACTAAATTTTAATAATACTCTTAAAAAAAGGAGTCAAATTGTTTTTTTTGGTTGATGCTATAAAAAAGCCCTACCAGTGTGGTAGGGCCTCAAAAAAATATTTTTGAAATCTTTCTCTTATTAAAAATGAGTAACTTCAGTTTTATTCTTTTGCTGTCGCTCTTTCATAAACGTAAATCATTTTAATTTTTCCATTCACAAAAAGCACATCATGCACATGGTGTAATGTAACTTCTTCACCATCTACTGTGTCAGTTAAATCTTGTCCAGAAGTAACCCATTGATTTAATACTCCTTTTGTGTCAGTAAATTGATTGGCAATCATATATTTAGTTGTCCATTTTGGACTACTTTTTGAAAACCAATCTTTTAAAAATACAATATGTGCTTTAGATCCATCAATAACATCCCCATTAGGTGGATATCCTTTAAAACTATCATCATTAATATTTTGAATAGTTTTTAAATCTTTTTCATTGTGTGCTTTAATATATGCCTCCCAAAGTCGTGTAGTGGTCATATCTCCTCCATAAAGTGAGATTCTTGTACTATCATTAGGAATTTCAACCCCAATTGCTGTAGGAGTGCTTTGTGTTTCTGACTCATTTACATTATTACAAGAAATTGTAATTATTGCCAATAAGAATACTACTATTATTTTTTTCATTTTCTATATTTTAAGATTTCTATTGTTCAACAGCCATTACTTGTTCCCAAATCACACGAAGTCTGAACCCATCTGGATCATAATCATTCATTTTTGATTTTGATGGTGGTGTAAAATCTGAAACATCTAAAGCTTTCATTGCATCAACAAGAGTTTTGTAGCCATCCCATGTCATTACCGTACTTTCATCTTGCCCCATTGGATAAATTTTAGCTCCAATACCCCAGTTTGTTAAACCTGATTCACCACTTTTAATTGTTTCTTCCATCATGGGCTTCCATAAATTTTGGTTTTCACTCACAAATCCTTTCATATTTTTTGGACGAGCATAATTCCATACAGAATATTTTCCTCCCTGTCCAGGAATTTGATCTAACACTTTATAGTTGTGAATTTCATAAACGGTATAAGGAGACATAGCGTCTTGAACATTAAACCCTAGTGTTTCAGGATTCCAAGATGTGCTTAACATTGCTTCTAATGATGGGTACCCATTTACAAAGGCATAATTAACATCATTGTTGCCAGCAGTTCCTACTTTACGCGCCAATAACCAAAGGTTTTGTTCACCCTTGTCTATTGCTGCTTTTTTTACTTTTGCCCAATAGGTAGTTTCTTTTCGTTCAAATTCTTCAATATTTTCTGAAGCTACAGATACATAAGTAATAGAATAGTATTGAGCGGTCATTGAAAGAGATGCAAGTAATGCAAATCCAAAAAGTAATTTTTTCATATGTTTAGTTTATATAATTAATAAGTTATTGTATTTCAAGTAATTTTATATTTCAAGTTTTCTTAGTTAAAAATGGCGCCGTTGTAATACACATCTTCTCTACCAATTTTGCCCTCACTATTAAACCACATTTGACTATGCAGTTTCATAGTTTTCATCTCTCCAGATTTCTTGTTTTTGAAAGTAAATTTCCACCAAGATAAAGCTACGCCTCCATTTCCTTCATAGTCTAGGTAATCTGGATATCCTACTTCATCAATTGATACTATTTCAAATTCACTTAGTACATTGGTAACGCTTTCTATTTGTTCTTCTAAAGAATTATAATCTTTATCAGTTAAATTACTGTCATATATTCTTGCATTTTTACCAAAATCTTGAAATGTTTTTTCAATATTTCCCTGTGCTAAATGATAGTATACTTTTCTAACTATTCCAATAGATGGATGATCTTTATAAATGACACCATTCTTAACTGTTTCTCTAGAAATACTCCATTTATCCCATGCAGCTTGATTATCAGACCATAAAAAACGTTTTATTTTTTTGCCTTCTTTATCAAAAATAAAGGTGCCGTTTCGAGGTGTTTTAATTTTAAACCCATTATTTTTATCCCAAGCAGTAAACATTTGGAAAGTATAGACATAGGTTCCATCATCTTTATATTCTATAGCATCAGAATATGCAGAACCTCTATTTTCAATAGACATGTTTACAAAATTCTTATTCATCCAGGCAGATTGTCCTGTCAGATTATTAATGTCTCCTCCTTTGTAGTTAGGGTTATTATTCATAGAATTCCACATCTTAAAATCATCACTTACAAGACTTTTTAATGTTTCAACATCACCATCAACATACGCTTTGTTAAATTGATTTACGATTGCTATGGCTGGATGATTTTTATAAACTTTACCATTTTTTTCTTTTTGAGACATTACCAAAAAAGGAATCATAAGTAATAGCACTGTAATTTTTCTTGTTTTCATATTTAATTAGTGTAATTGATTAATATTAGTTTTTATTAACAACTAATGTAGTTATAATTAATTGTGATTTAAAATTAATTTTGAAAATTTAATTTAAATTCCTTAAATTATTATCTTAAATAAATATATTTACTCCAAAGCAAAAAAGTAAACAATTCCATTATATTGGTTTTACTTTATAAGTTTAATAAGCCATGAAAAAAATAATTACACTCTCATTTTTATTAATTTTAGTTACTATGAATTCTCAACAAAAACAATTGCCATTTTTTGAAATAGGCAGCTACTCATCAGACTACTCTCCTACTAATATTGTATCAAGAATGATTGAAGGATTAGGATATCGATTTTATTGGGCAACAGAATCTTTAAAAGAAGAAGATTTAAATTATAAACCAAGCCAAGATAGCAGATCTACTTTTGAAGTAATTGAACACATCTATGGACTAACTCTTGCAATGGTTCTTACCATAGATGGTAAAGAATTTGATTTTTCACAGGATAAATTAAATTATAAGGATTTGAGAGAAAAAACTCTAAAAAACCTTCAATATGTTTATAAAAGTCTCAAAGGAATCGAAGATTTGTCAACCTTAACAATCTCTTTAAATCAAGGAGGTAATAAAATGTCATTTCCTTTTTGGAATATGATTAATGGTCCAATTTCAGATGCGATATGGCATTGTGGTCAAGTAGTTATGAATAGACGAGCTAGTGGAAACCCTATTAATTCAAAAGTGAATGTTTTTGTAGGAAAAACAATGCAATAATCTCATTTTTAAGGGATCTATTATTTAAGTTCTAATAACTTATTATTCATAAAATCTTTGGCAAATGCCAAAGATTTTTTTCTAGCGTCTAAGTTACCACCAACATTTACTCCTTTGTCAACACAGAAGAGAAAACCAATTTTCTGTAAAGTTGAATTTGACATTGGTAATCTTAAATAATTCATTAAGACATCTCCCTCTGCAGTTAAATCGAATAAACAATCTTTAAAACTATATCCTTTTTCATTCCAAACAACAGGTTCTTCACTGTCAAACCCATGATGTGCACCTGGGTATGTTGTGATTTTTATATTGGTTTTATCAGACAATTTTTCAACGAGATCTTCACAGGGTTTAGCAGGCGTCCAATTATCTGCTTCACCTATTAAAATATGAATTGGAGCTTTTGTAAATGATAAATTCTCTGGATTTATAAAACACGGTGGATAAAAAGCCAAATGTGCAGCAAAACTCACTTGATCTGTAATGGCTTCTTTTAAAGGCATCCACCCAGCGAATAAAGTTACTCCACCACCTAAACTCCATCCAGTTAATGCTACTTTTTCCTTATTAATTTTAGGATGCTTAGCAAGTTTCTCTAATGCTCTATATGCATCAAGAATAACAGCAGCAATGGTAACTTCATCTTGTGATCCTACTGTTGAGGTAATTCCTCTACTTTTAAAACTATTGAGTTGAAATGTAGCAAACCCTTGTTCTTGATACATTTTAAGGTAATCTAAGTGATGTTTTCTCCACCCCATACTTCCAGCAACTCCAATTATTAAAGGGTATTTTTTGTCAGGATTCAAGCTGTCGAAAGGAGTTATGAGTTGTCCAAAAACTTGTTGTTTTTCTTGACTTTCCAAATCTGTAATAATATCACTTAATGAAAAAGGGTTAGCACTTTCAAAATAAATGATTTCTTTTTTATTTTGAGCATTTATGTAAAGACTCATAAAAAGTAGCACTATACTAAGTCTGTTGGTTATTATATTCATTTTGGTATATTTTTATTTTTTTGGTTAATGAAAAATAATATGAAGTGCAAATAAACTTATTGCTAAAGCAATTCCCCAATTTCTAATTCTTATGCTGGAGGGTTGAAAAAGAGAAGTTAGGTTGTGAATTTCCCCTTTGTTTCCAAGTAATGCAAAACCTAAACTCGTTGCTATAACCCAAAAGGCTCTTAAAAAATAATTCATTTCAGGAAATAATAATTGAAGCGCAATATTAATTGGTAGTGAGGCAATAAAAGCCATTAAAACAATTTTTCTATTAGGTTTTATTAATAAAACTGCCGCACAAATTAACACCACTATCCCACAATTAATATAATAACGAAGATTATTTAGGGTGTGGGTAAATGCAGAATCAGGGTTATCAAATTTTAAATACAATAAAATGAACCCCATAATTAATGCTGTTCCAAGACTAAATAGAATGGTTTTACGACCAGCATTAATTTTTTCACGATCTGTTGCCTTCTTATTTATATAAGTTGCATAAACATCTGTGGACCAAAGTGTAGCTAATGAATTAAAAGTAGAGTCTACGGTACTCATTAATGATGCAAATAATCCACAGAGAATGATTCCCTTTACTCCATTTGGCAGGTATGTTTTTACTAGGTAAGGAAAAGCTAAGTCTGGTTCAGAAAGACTATCACCAAGAATTCCATATAAGGCAATTCCTGGAACTATAATTATAACAGCCATGAAATATTTAAGTAAGCCACCAACCATTAAACCTGTTTGTGCATGTGCCACACTTTTTGCAGCTAAGGCTCTTTGAATAACAGTTTGATTGGCACACCAATAATTAATATTTAAAAAGAATAAACCAAACAAATGCGTCCAGGGTAATGTAGAATGATCGCTAGGTAAATGAAGATGCATTTTTTCAGGAACTTTTATATATAATTGTTCCCAACCTCCCAAATGATAAATAGCAGTTAAACAAACTACAATACCTCCAAGAAGTAATGTTCCAAATTGAATGATATCTGTTTTTACAACAGCACTTAGACCTCCAAAATAGGTATATATTGCTGAAAACACTCCAAGTATAACTATTAATATGGCTATACGAATCATTCTATTTTCACTCAGAAAAGACAATTGTTCACTAAAGACCATATCTGCTGCATAGGCCCCCCAAAAAAGAGCAGCACCAAGAGTTACAGTTGCAAAAAGAGCCATGTTGGTTAGTGAGTAAAAAAGAGCAATACGTTTCCCTAATTTTTTGGAAATAAACTGTGTAATGGTGGTTATTTTTTCTTTTAAAAAAAGAGGAACAAAAACAAAAGCACCTAATAAAATTCCTTGAACTGCATTAATTTCAAGATTGGCTTGAGCTAAACCAAAAAGATAAGCAGAACCCATCATTCCCAAGAATTGATACCCTTGTATATTTGTAGCTATGGTAGATAGTGCAATAGAGTACCAAGGTAAATTCCTTGAACTTAAGAAGTACTCATCCGCAGAACTGTCTGCACTAATTTTACCTCGAAGGGCAACTAGTAATATAATAGTAAAATAGGCGATTACAATTATAAAGTCTATCATATTTATTTTCTTAGTCCATATCCTAGAGGACTATTAGGCTCTGAATTCGGCACCCGTCCAAATACTTCTGGAAGAGAAATAGTTTTTAATCTTGGGAGTACTAATTTAGCAAAGATTTCACACTCTTTTTCATGAGGGTATCCGGAGAAGATAAATGAATTAATACCCATTTCAATATAGTGTTCAATTTTTGCTACAACCTGATCTGGACTTCCTACAATAGCTGCTCCACAACCAGAGCGTGCTAAACCAATCCCTGTCCATAAGTTAGGTTCTACATAATATTTTTCATCAGATTCTTCCCTTAATTTTGATTGTCTAGATACACCAAGAGAAGCCGCATCCTGGGCTCTATTTCTAATATCAGTTCCTTTTTCTAAATCTAATTTAGAAATTAATTGATCTGCATAATCACGAGCTTCTTGTTCAGTTTCTCGAACAATCACATGAACTCGAAGTCCAAATTTAACAGTTCTATTATAGTTAGACGCTTTAAGAGTCATGGTATCCATTAAGCCTTTTAATTTTGATTCTGTTTCAGGCCACATCAGATATACATCGCAAAACTCTGCACAAAGATCTACACCATCTGGAGAATACCCTCCAAAATAAAGAAGTGGTCCACCATTTTGTTGGTATGGCTTTACAGGTCTTGAGGTTAAATCTAATTGGTAATATTTTCCTTTAAATTTTATTTGATCTTGTGACCAAGATTGTTTTAAAATTTGAATGACTTCTCTAGAACGGGCATATCGTTCTTTTGAAGATAAATCCACTCCAGGTAAGTTAGATGAAATAATATTAATTGTTAACCTCCCTTTAAGCATATGATCCAGAGAAGCAATTGTTCTAGCTAACATGGGCGGATGTAATTCTCCACAACGTATGGCTACTAAAAAATTAATATTTTCTGTTAGGCTTGCCATTCCTGCCACAAATGATAAAGGATCCTGACCTACTTGATAAGAAGATGGGCATAATATATTTTTAAAGCCTAATTTATCTGCAGTTTTTACAATTGAAGAGGTATTCTCCCAAGAGCTTTTATAAAGTGGGTTTCTATTTCCTAAAAAATCATCGTCTCCATCACATAATGGAGCAAACCATGAAATTTCTGCACCATCAATATTGGATAAGTTATTCTTATTTATCATTCTATAGTAGATGAAATTTGATGTCTTTAAAAATACTATTATTTTATTCAAAAAATAAAAATATGGTATTCTGAACGGATTCTCATTTCTCTAAAAATAATGATAAAGAACGATTAATTATAGATCAAATAAAATTATTTTTTAAAGTCCAATGAGGTATTGAAACTTAAAGAAGAATTGTGTTTGATTAAATTGCAACAATTGAAAGTGAGCACCCTCAATTTCTTCGATGGTATTTTGGTTTCCACCAAGATATAAAATTGTTGACGGGTTGGGATTCCATTGAACTAATGGTTGAATAAAGAATTGATTAGTAAATGTATTTTTTTGAGAAACAAGCCTCACATTAAATTCATTACTAAACTGATATCTTAGGTTTAAACGAGCAATACTCCCCTCAAAATAATTACCTAATCCATTTGTTTTTTCTAATCTTGAGTATCTAATTGATGGGTTTATAGTTAGGTTGTCATTCACTTGAAAATTTAGGGTCATGAAAGAGGAGGTAAGGTCTCCAATTTCAGGGATATCTTCGTTAACAGAGAGGTCTTTTCCACTGTTTAGATTTACTCTAAAATTAAAAGATTCACTGGGAGATCCGCTTACAGAAAATGAATGCGTTGGTAAGTTGTTGAAGCGAATTCCTAAAAAGGTTTTTACGGCATCATAATCTAATGTATATGATAGTTCCGTTTGTCCGTAAGTTTTTATGGAAGCAAACAAGTCTACACTAAAGTTTTTGTATAAATCTTCAAAAGTATATACCACATCTATCTTAGTCCCAAAGCCAAAAGATTGAACTGCAGGTTTATTAATAATATTGATATATTCATGAAAAAGAGTTCCCCATTTACGATTATTTTTAACTACAAAACCAACGTCAGATCTGTATTGAGGAGAAATATTTCTGTAGTATACATAACTTTGCCAGTGCTCGGTTTTTCTGTATAGTTGAATGTAAAGAGCATCTCCATCAATTTTATCACCATCTAAAGCAATTGTTTTTCCATTAATGGTAGCATCTGTATCAATCCAATCACTAACAGGTTCTTCATTAAAGTTTTTGAAAACTTCAAAACTTAAACGCAGATTTTGATTTAACAGAAAAAGTCCATCAAATCCAAAAAGATGACCAAAGCCACCACCTTTATAGAAACGATTCATCATTACTCCACCAAATCGAGATTTAGGGCTTAATAAATGTTGGTAGCGAAGTACATTTACCAAACTTTTACCTCCTTGACCTGAGTAGGATCTATCCTCACCACCAACGAGATAAACAGAGTTTTGATCTAGTGCGTTCAGTAAAAATAAACGAGATTTCTTTCCTTGACTCAATAATTTTGTTGCTATAGAAGGGTTTACAATTGAACGTGAGTAAAATGCACCATCGGTAAAATTTACAAGATCTGTTCCCCTATTAAAAAATGGTCGCCTCTCAGGATATTGTAAAGAAAAGGAAGAATTTACGTCAATTTGAGTAACATCAGCTTCTACTTGAGAAAAGTCAGGATTAAGTGTTAATTCAAAACTTGTATTCTTGTTAATGTCTAAATTAAGCCCTAAACCTACTTTCCCTTTTACAGATCCATAAGAAATTTTTTCATCAGGGCTGTTTCTAGACCCCTGTATATTACTTGAAACATAGGGTAGAATTTCCAACCGTTTATCAATAACAATATTTTTTAAAACAAGATTATCTGTAGTTTGACAAACCACACAATTATTGTTTCTATCTCTTGGCTGGCTACTAACTTCAATTTCGTTTCCATTTTCAAAGTATCGTCTGTAAAAGTTGATATGCCATTCTTGATCTGTACCATTTGGGAATGGAATTTCAGAAAAAGGTATTTTCATTTCTATAGTATAACCATTATCTATTATAGCAGCTTTAGATTCAAAATTCATATTAAATGTACTGTCATATCGATCTTCGTCAGATAAAGCATTTACCTGCTTCACATCGAATTGACTTCCCAAAGCATTTACTGCCAAACCCAAATTGTTTCTTGCGTCGGCAAAAGGATCTAAACGAACTAGTATAAGATCATCATTCCAAATATTAAAATCATCTCTTGGCCGAATAGAGGCACGAATATTTTTTGGATCATCTTCTGCATGAACCGCAATAAATAAATAGGTATCAGAATAGGATATATACGCAGTAGTTTTCTTCTTAGCTTGTAAATTATTGGCAGGACTGAATTCAATATCTAAAGGTATTTTTGTAGCATCTTTCCAGATTTTTTCAGATAATATCCCATCTAAGTTAACCTCATTTTCTTTTATTTTAGTTGGGGTATAAGTTTCTTGTGCAATAAGAATTTGCAGTGAAAAAAAGAAAAAAATGAAAATTAAAAATCTCATATTAAAAGTAATTATCAAAAATAATTTTTTTTAACTTATAAATAACGTTTGTAGATAAAATTGGCTTTCTTTTAAGAGTTTAGATTGTTCTGTCAAGTATGTTATAAACGTATCTTTAAGATTTGACTAATATTTCTTGATGACCTTCCTACTTTGATATTGTACTCCCCTTTCTCTATTGACCAGTCGTTTATTGTTTCATTCCAATAACTCAATTCTATAATCGGAATTTTAACAGAAACATTAATAGATTCATTATTTTCTAAGCGCTTTGTTTTAGCGAAAGATTTTAACTCTTGAGAAGGTCTTTTTATTGTTGAATTTAGTTTTTCTGTATAAAACTGAACTACTTCTTTTCCAGGGAAAGCACCAATATTCTTAATATTTAATGAAATATTTATGGTGTCATTTTCAATTCCTAATTTCATAGGACTATATTTAAAATTAGTATAACTAAGCCCAAAACCAAAAGGAAACGATACAGATAAATTTTTTGAATCAAAATGCCTGTATCCCACAAAAACATCTTCATGATAAAAGGTGTAATCTTCATCTTTTACTTTATGTGCTTTTGGAGTTTCACTTGGAGGAAATATTAAATTTTTCACAAGCCCTTCAATAGTTATCATTTTTGGGTTTTTAGGAAAATTTTTATGTGACTTATGGTCAGATAACTTTACAGGGAATGTCATGGGTAATTTCCCACTTGGGTTTATTCTTCCTGAGAGAATATCCACTACTGAATTACCACCTTCTTGCCCACCTTGCCAAGCCAAAAGAATGGCATCAGGAAGATCCTTCCATGATGCGGTTTCAATAACTCCACCAATATTTAGTACCACAATTACTTTTTTGTTTTTTTTGTGAAAAGCATCCGTGAATTTAACGATCATTTCCTGCTCAGTTTTTGTTAATAGAAAATCATTTTTTTCTGAACGATCCCCTCCTTCACCTGAGTTTCTCCCTAGGGTTAAAACTCCAATATCCGATGTTGCTACAATAGTATCAATTTGATCTGTTGTATAGATGATTTCTGGGGGTGAGAAAGGAGAAAATATAGCGTCTAGCCCCTCAGGTTTTATGAAACTATTAGAATTAACTTTTCGATGTAAATCAACAATTTTTTTGGCAGTTTTATTAATTTTAAATCCAGCATTTATAAACCCTTCTTCTAAAGAAATTGTGTAGGCTTCATTAACATCTCCTGATCCTGTTCCTCCTGTAATAAATTCATATGACGTTATTCCAAGTAAAGCAATATTTTTTTCATTGGTAAATGGTAAAGAATTTTCATTTTTCAATAAAACCATTCCTTCAGCAGCTGAATTTCTAGTAATTGCTGCGTGTTTTTTTAAATTTGGTGTATTGTTAAACCTGTAATTTTGCATTTTTTTAGTTTTGAAAATCAGGGTTAAAATCCTTTTTGCAGCTTTGTCTATAGCATCCATTGATAATTCTCCATTTTTTACTGCCTTAGTCAAAGCTTTCCATTGTCTGTTGGTTCCTGGCTCTAATAAGTCATTTCCCGCAGATATTTGAGACGAGGGGCTTTTACCCCCAAACCAATCGGTCATTACTAAGCCTTTAAACTCCCATTTATTTCTCAAAATATTGGTGAGTAGCCATTCGCTTTCCGAGGTATAGACTCCATTAATTTTATTGTAAGAAGACATAATTGTCCAGGGTTGCGAGCGTTTCACAATATGCTCAAATCCTTTTAAATAGATTTCATGCATAGCTCTATCTGAAACAATTACATCATTTAATACTCTATTAGTTTCTTGATTATTAGCTACAAAATGTTTTACTGAAGTACCAATACCATTACTTTGAATTCCATTTACAATAGAAGCACCTATGAATCCAGAAAGTAGGGGGTCTTCAGAAAAATACTCAAAATTTCTACCACATAAAGGGTGTCTATGAATATTAGCTGCAGGACCTAAAATAACATCTATCCCGTATGCTTTGGCTTCTCTACCCATTGCATTACCTACTTCATAAACTAAGGTTTCATTCCAAGAGGAAGCTAATAATGTAGCAATAGGAAATGCTGTACAATAATAAGTTTTATCATCATTCTCTCTGCTAGGTTCTATTCTTAACCCTGCTGGTCCATCAGATAGATAAACAGTTGGAATTCCTAGTCTTGGTGTAGGAACAATTGCGCCAACTGCTCCAGGAATACCACCAGGCTTTGTCATACCAATGGTTGATGCCATACCTGCTCCTTTGAGTAGGTGAACTTTTTCTTGAAGAGTCATTTGAGATAGTACATCAAGCACTCGGTCAGCTATCGCCTCTCGGTCATCCTCATAAACATCTAATGTACTATTACTGTTTCTATCTAAGAAAGTATAGCCATCAATTGTTAATTCAAGAATATCAGTTCGATTATCGTATCCGTCTTCAAAACTTATAAATGTTTTATTGACATACCAAAAAAAGCATATTGAAGCGATAAAAATCAATACTATAAAAGCACCGGTAATTTTAAAAAAAAATAATTTTTTTTTATTCATAAGGTAGCTTGTTATTCAATTAAGCTACTTTTAATGAACGTTCTGGAGGTGATTGATACATCCAACATGATGTTAAAAGTGATGTTGAGAAATAGATGCTTAAAAATATAGTAAAGGAAAAATTAATTTTTAGTAAAAAAAATTCAGAAGGATATACTAAAAATAATAGTCCTAAAATACCTCTTGAAATTTCAAATAAAAAAGCCCATTTATGCCCATCCAATGATGAGGTAAAACCAAAAATTGTTGTAGAGATAAGTAGTCCTAAACTCAGCTGTGCATTTAGGTTAAGGGCTCCAAAATTGGTAAGTAAAACATAAATAAAGATATTGATACAAACAAATTGAAAAATAGCGTAAAATTTATGTAATGTTGTGTATTTGGGCGCATATTTTTCTTGGATATAGACGTTTTCAACAATAGATATAGGAAAACGCTCTGCAACATCTTTTGGTCTCCAGCCTGTTGGCATAAACCACAGTTTAAATTTGTCTAACCAGTTCTTAGCGCGCCATGCGTCTTTTGCTAACCCCCAATTGTGTTGAAAATTAATTAGAATAGGATTCCATGTCTGAACAGGCTTTAATGTTCCAAATACACAGGGCTTCTCATCTAATTCTTCTTGGAAGGTTCCAAACATTCGATCCCAGATACAGAAAATTGCAGAAAGATTTTTATCTACATACTCTGGGTTTATAGCATGATGAACTCTGTGTTGGGAGGGAGTTACAAGGAAATACTCTAACCACCCAAGTTTGCCTATGTGGCGTGTGTGGTACCAAAATTGACCAAATAAATGTAAAGGAGCTAAAATAATTATTATTTTTTGTGGAACTCCAAAAAGCGCTGCTGGAATTAAAAAAAGTGCTCCAAAACCAATAAGGTTTTTTGAAATACTTTGACGAAGCCCACAGGCTAAATTGAATTCTTCACTGCTGTGATGCACAACGTGCCTGTTCCAAAAAACATTAATTGAATGATTTAGTCTATGATTCCAATAACTTGCAAAATCCATACAGATAAGAGCTATAATGTACAGGGCTATACTTTCTTCAAGTTTTATCAAGGCAATGTTTTCTAATATGAAAGGATATGTAATAATTATAAAACCAATTCCTAAAAGATCTTTAATCATATTAGTTGTTCCAGAACTTAAACTAGAAATGGTATCCATTAGATTGTAGGTGAGATCTTTTTTCCAAATTCCGTAAATAATTTCAATTAAAATCAATACCATAAAACTTGGTAAAGCAATCAGTAATACATTAGCGTAAGTTTCCATCTTAAAAAAGAATTATTGCACAAGTTACAAATTAATTTTTTTTGAGACTATTTCAATTTTCAGCTATTCCAAATTTATTTTAATCTAAATTAGTATTGAATTGTTTTATATATCTAATTTTTTGTTTTTGGTCGAAAAACTTAATACATTAATACAGAAAACAATAAATTTATTTTAATATTTTATTCTAAATTTTAATGATGTCTGACATAAAAAAAACAATCTATCAATCCATAGGTAAATTTGAAG
>CAJXSU010000041.1 GCA_913061465.1 uncultured Flavobacterium sp. | reverse complement strand
TTACAATGCCACTAACTAGTTTATCTGCTTCATTAGAAATAAACAGTTGCAATTGCGTGTAGCGAAGTAATTTTTTAACGGTAAGAGGGAAAAGCTTTTTTTCTAAAATCTGCTCCGGATATTTTTTTGCGTAAGCATTTAATCCAGCTGCAAAACCCTCTGCGAGGGCTATAAATTTTTTATCTAAAGTGTTGTAGTATTTATCAACTGTTTCTTCAGATTGAATTAATTGTGTTAAAAAATCGGCTCCGGCACCTTTTAAACCAATGAGTTTTCCCAGCAATCCATTACCCGCTAAATACCCTTCTTGAATAAGTTTAAAATGGTCTTCTGCTTGCGCCCAGGCAAAGCCATAAGCTACCTCAGGGTCTGTTGCTGCATATATATGAGGTACACCATAGTTGTCTCTTATAATTTCTATGTGATCTGGGTTAATTTGAGAATAACTTTTAAGACTAAAGAGTAAAACTAAGAGGGTAGGTAAAAAATTTCTCATGTGTTATTGTGTTGAAAATTATATTTTTTTATAAATGCTTATAAATTATACTTTAAATATCCTTTTTATTAGACTTTTGGGGGCCTGGGAAAAACATATTGGTTTGCTCTTGATATGCTTTATAATTGGGTCTTTTTTGGAGCGTATAATACTCTGATGGTAGTGCTCCAGTATAATAAACCAGTGTTGTATACATAATGTAAGATATATAAAATAACCCAACACCAATAATAATCCAAACCAGCTGTTGGTCTTCTGAATATAGCGAAATAAATGAAGATATAGAAGCAATAATCATTGCATTCCAAACCATCCATTCTGAAAAATAATTAGGGTGACGCGTATATTTCCAAAATCCTACATTACAAACTTGTTTCTTCTTCTTTTCTAAAAATGCTTTTTTTAAAAATTGTTGTTTTTGTAGGTCTGAGATATGTTCTAAAACAAACCAAGTTGCCCATAGTCCTGCCCCAATATACTCTAGCGTTGAAATACTATTCGTGGAGTTAGTAGACATTAAAATAGCTGGAATTGCCAAAAAAGTAATGTTGGCAAAACATTGAATCATAATTTCATACTGTAGTGATAGGTTTAAATTTTTATATCCGGCTTTATCCCATCTTCTACGTTGGTAGTTATATCTAGAAAGTTCTGATTTTAAATGTCCTTTTGAAAATAATATTAGTGCTCCTATTCCCATTCGCAATCCAGAAAATAAATACATTCCTGCTACCATGTAGATTCTTGGCCTATAACCTTCACCTAAAAATAAAACCAAAATCCCAATGAGAACTAAACCCCAGGGCCATGCAATATCTACAAAAGACATTTTTTTTGTGAAATATGCTGGAATACAGGCAACAACTAAAAATAAAAAGATTTGAAGTACTCCATTTACGAGTACCATTTCTTGAAAAATATCTACTTGATAGATAAAACAAAAAAAGAGCAGATATGGAAGATATCCAATACCACGATTAAAAAAATTTTTAAAAGCTATTTTCATTAGTTATTAATTCTTGAAAAATTTAAGGTAAGAGCTTTTCTGACCTTCAGTTATTTTAATAAAATACATACCTTGTTTTAGTTGACTCACATCTAAGGTGGTTGAATTTTGATCATCTAAAATATGCTGCCCTGTTATGGTAAATACTTGAAGGTTAAATTGATTTGAAACCCCTGAAATGTAAAGTGTATTTTGAGTAGGATTTGGATAAATTTTTATAGAAGTTATCATGTCATCCTCTAATGATAATGAAGCGCTATTAACTGCATTTGGACTTCCATGAAGATTTATACAATCCCAACTTTCTGGTAATGCATTGTCTAAATCTGGTGTTATCAATTCTAAGGTATACCCTGTTTCTTTTGCACAATCTGACCAAGGTGCATCTGACTCATAAGTTACCTCGTCTTGAAGATCTCCAGAAGAATTATATAATCTAACCGAATCTGAATTTCCTAATCCAAAACCTAATTCACCTATGTAATTTGTAATTTCTGGGAATACATCTGAAAAATCTGAAGCGTCTTTTACCAACACAATAAAACCGTTCCCTTGTATTAGGGTTTCTGAAGGCATCTCATATACATGAGTGTCATCATCATCTTTTAATTGCCAACCCGATAAGTCTACAGCATCAGCGTTTGGATTGTACAATTCTACCCAATCATCTGCATTAAAATCATCGTTAGATTTATAATTTATTTCGTTAATGACTATAGGGTCTGTGAGCTGTGATGCTGTAAAATTTGGAATTACTTCAAATGCACCAACGACACTAATACTAATGGTTTCTTCTGTTGAGGAAAGATCTCCACTCCAATGTGAAAACTCAAATCCGTTGGCGGCAATAGCTGTTAATTGAACGGGTACTGTTTCAAAATAATCTCCTGTCCAAGATGATTCTTGAATCATTAGGTTTTCATTTACTTCCACAGACCCCTCAGAAATGTTTGTATTTGTAATTGTTAGAGGATGAAAATTTGGTAAATTAAATTGAGATAGTATATGATCTTTAACAATAGAAGGCCTGTTATCTGCAAATGTTTTCATTTGATCGATATAATATCCTACCCATTCACTTATATTATTAATATTAACCCCAATATTGGTAAGAGATGGGTCATCTCTCCAGCGTTCATAATGGGCATTTACTTCGGGCTCAATAGTTGCATAAATTTGATCTATATGAGCTTTTACATTGTTGGATAAAAAACGAGTATTAAGTTCATCTGCGTATCGATTAATAAATTTATTTCTGAACCCAATATTTGTTGTTAGTCTTCTAAATAATAGTGTAGACCATGATGGATTTGGCCATCCTGGACCATTTGGCTCTAGGGCAAAACTAAGCGTGTTTTGCTGGTAATTACTAATATCCCAAAAGGGTCCAAAACCAAAATCGGTATCGTACATGATCCAACGCCATTTCCCAGCTGGGTGTGTCCAAAATTTTATATTGTTACCTGGCCAATCTGTATTGTTAAAAAATATATTTGAAGCTTGGTAAAGCGCATATTCTGTGAGGTCTATTTGCTCATTTACGTACTCAAAATTTGAGTCTACGGTTAAATTTGTAGTTGTAATATAATTAATTAGTTGGAGGTATTCTTCGTTACTTCCTTCAATTTCTTCTGCATTATTGGTAAGCAATGTAATGTCATCTGCATCTATATTGTGTTTAGATGCCAACATATGTTCATTAATTTTCTCTCTTAAACTATACATACCCCAATACTCACCATTGAGATATGTGGCTACAGGGTTGTGTTCTTGAAAGTCTAACCCAGAATTTCGCATTAGACTTGTGAGCATAATGTCTTTCATTGAAGATCGCATCCAATCTTGCCCAGAATTTCTTAATACAAGAGCTTCAAAATCATCATACCCTAACTGATTAAAAAAGGGATGATCAAATTTTGAGTCTCCGTATTGACCTCTTGCAAATAAAGATAAAGATCGTTGCCCGTTTTGACCTCTACTCCATCCTCCAAAAATCTTTACTCCTGCATTAAAGTCGGAAAATTCATCAGTCCCATTTTCGTGAAAAGAAAAATGAATTGGACGCTCCCAATCTTCCCAAAAGTTTGCCCCAAAATAGGGTTGATTTGTGTCATAAGTCCCGTCTGGTCCAAAAACATAAATTCCAGTATCTTCATCAAAGAAATTATCTGGTGCTGTAGATAATAACATCAAATCTATTTCATGATTTGAATTGAAAATATATGATTTTGTAAATATCGGGGAAGGAAAATAATTGTCTAAAAAAATCCTTGCTCTAACACTGGTGTTTTCTGATATTTCTATAGGTTGTGTGTATATTGGTGAAGATTCGGTTGGTTCTTCTCCTCCTAAAGTATAATGAATGACTTCACCAGAATTATTTCCAGATAACGTAAGGTTAAAAGGGCCACCAATTGCCCCTGATTCTTGAGAAAAATCAACCTCACTTTGAACTGCTCCTAAAAATTCGGTACTTGAATTTACATAACCAGGAGTAGTTTCTAAATAACTCACAAGATTTCCAGAAGTTATTGAAATTCCTACAGATGTATTTGGTGGTAGATTTTCTGCTGTTAATTCATCAATTAAATTCCCTGATGCATCTGAAAGACTTAGGGTCTCTGTTCCAGACGATATTTTAAAGTTGGTATGTAAATTAGTTATGAAATTTAAGATGTCTGGTGGAGTAACCCCTGAAGAATTTGGAGTGGTAAAAACTGCTGTTAAAAAAGGGATGATGGTAAGGTCTGATGAGTTTGAGGAAACATTATGGGCTTGAATAGTTAAAATATTTTCCCCCGTATTTAAAATTGAGCTAAAATCTGTTATTAAAAATCTTTCTGGTGTACCTCCTGAATATAGTTGAGCTTCATGATCTTGAAGAGTTCCTGAATTAAATGGTGGTGGTACACCATTTATATTGGCACGAGCAACTTCTATTCCATTTATATAAGCAACAAAACCGTCATCGTAATCTATATCTAAAATTAACGAAGACACCTCACTTACATCAGAGATTTCAAAAACTTTTCTAAGGTAAACTGATCGTGTTGAATTAGGAAGTACTGTTGCGTCATCACCATCTCCATAGCCAAAGCCAGAGGAAGACTCTGCCCAGGAAGCATCATCAAAACTAAGAGAATTCCAGTTAGAATTAGGCTCAGAACTTGGTGTTAAATATTTAAATACATCTCCTTGATTAATAAGTGTTCTAGGATAAGCTAGAGTAGATCTATCTTTTTTGGAAGCCCATACGAGCAGATATTCGTCTGGTACTAATGTAATATTTGGAAAAATCCACTTGTCATATTCATCTGGATCATCAGAGATAAACCATCCATCTAGGGAAACATCTTCTGAACCAGAATTATGTATTTCAAACCAATCTGGAGTATCTCCATCTTCATCTGTATATTCAGAATTAGAGGAAACCACCTCATTTATTTTGACGGTTTGTGCGCCAATACCAGCATAAAAAAAGAAAAATAATATGGTTAAATACTTCATCAAAAAGTCTGTTTTAGTTTAATAAATACAAATATAACTAGATTTACTAGGATACTGAAAACTAACAAAATATTATATTATTTATTTTATATGCTGTACTTTGTGAATGGAATTGATGTGAGTTTATCAAAAAAATTTAAACATGAAATTAAAAAGAGAGGTTGGAGTTTTAGGACTTAGTGCTAATATTGTTAATATTATCATAGGAGGTGGTATTTTTGTTTTACCAGCAATTGTAGCTGCAAGCCTAGGAGCATCCAGTATTATTGCCTATCTCTTTTGTGGTTTTGTAATGTTGCTAGTAATGGCATGCTTTGCTGAATTAGGTAGTGTTTATACTGGTAGTGGAGGTAGTTATAATTATATAGAGTCATCTTTTGGTAAATTTCCAGGATTTCTTACTTCCATACTTATTGTATTAGCCTCCTTCACTGGAGATGCCGCTGTTGCAAATGCAGCAGTTGATATTTTAAGTACTTTTTTACCTGTTTTTAAAAATTTATGGGTACACTTCTTTTTTTTTATTTTACTATTCTTTGGATTTGGTTACATAAATATTATTGGTCTTAAAAAAGGAGTGGGTTTTGTAAAAATTATTACGCTATTTAAACTAGCTCCTCTACTATTAATTATTGTTTTTGGATTTACAGAAGTTGAGGTATCGAATCTCTATTGGGAAACTATACCAGGCCCAGCCAAAATTGGCGAAATGTCTTTAATTTTATTTTTTGCTTTTGTAGGTGCAGAAAAAGGGTTGTCTTTAAGTGGTGAAGTGATACATCCTAAAAAAACAATTCCAAAAGCCATCTTATTAAGTATTGTTGCAATTCTCATTATATATATTTTAATTCAACTTATTTCTCAAGGTGTACTAGGAAATACACTTGCTAATTATGATAAAAACCCTCTCGCAGAGGTTGCAAATACCGTATTTGGACCTATAGGTTTTACAATTATAACTTTTGGAGCTGCCTTATCAATGATTGGAAGTTTAAGTGGAAAAATCTTGAGCATGCCCAGGGTTATTTTTGCAGCGGCTAAAGACAATGTTATTCCTATAAAAAAACTTGGAAAAGTTCATAAAAAGTATAGAACTCCTTATTTAGCCATCTTATTATATACATGCTTAGGCTTTGTTTTTGCGCTTGCTGGGGGGTTTAAAGAACTAGCCATCATTTCTAGTGCGTCTACACTACTTATTTATTTTGGAATATCTTTAGCTACTATAAAATTAAAAATACAAAAATTAAAAAATAGCTCTGATGGTTTTAAAGTACCTGGTGGCTATAGTATACCCATAGCCTCTTCGGTTTCGATTGTCTGGCTTTTATCTAAATTATCTCAAGATAAAATAATAATGTTTTCTGGGGTTTTGATAGTGTTGAGTCTACTATTCTTTACAATTAAATTACTTTCAAAAAAATAACGTTAATAGAACCCGTAAAGTTTGTTTTACTTATTATTAAGGTATGTACTCCAAATTAATAAGATAAACCCCCATAGATATAAGAAATAAAGACACTATTGTAATAGAATTCCATTGATCTTTATAAAAGAGAACACCAAATACGATAGTGAGAACTGGTGTTATTAAACTAATTAATGAGGAAATTAATGGGTTGGTATATTGTAAGCCCAAGAAACCACACCAAATTGCTGAAAAAATAACTATGGCCATAAATAGTACTGGTTTAAATATTTTTTGAATTTGAGGGTAAACCTGATGGAATGACAAAGAAGATTGAAACTTAAAAGTAATAAGTACAACAACAAAAACAACTATCTCCTGAAAAGTAACCGATAAAATAGCAGGAATCTCTTGTTTTAAACTATACCAATGCATTAAACTAGAAGCCGCAAAGAAAAAAGACATCATCGTAAATAATATAAAATTACGAAATGAAAATTTTTTCTTTGCTCTCTCAATCTTTCTTATTTGAAAAATATAACAGCTAAAACCAAATATGATGCAAATGGAGGCCAAAGTATAATTTTTAAGAAAAATATTTTCAAAAAAAAACAAATATGAAGAAACTAAGAACACAATCAATAAGTTAAAGACACCTAGTTGAGTTAAACTCCCCTCTTTTAATGCTAAAAGCATACTAATTAAACCCAATGCCCCAAAAACAGAAGCCACAAAAATATTTATAATAACACTGTAATTAAGGGATAAAAATATAGTTGGATAAAATAAAAAAATAATTACTATACCAATAAAAATAGTTAATAGACATCTAAGAGCAATGATTAGCCACAAATCAAACTTTGAAAGAAGTCGCTTCCACAGTAAATTATTTAGGGCATAAAAAAAACTAGATAAAACTAGAAAAATCATCAGTGAAATTAAGTTTAGAAAACATTAAATCTAAATAGACAAAAAAAAATAAAAATACAGGTGTGAAAAAAGATAAGAGTGTAAAATTAATTTTACACTCTTATATTCATTTTTTTATGAATTGACAAAACATAAATTAATTTAGAGGGTAAATTTATATTATAAATCAAAAGTATACTAAAGTTTTATGTATATTAGTACAAGTTTAGTACAAGCATGGAAGAAAAACTAAAAGAAATTACCGAGGAAAAAATTGGATTCAGAATAAAAGCCTTAAAAGATAGTAAAAGGCTAAGTCAAATTATAGCAAAAGAAAATGATGTAGACATAAGCTACAATACGATTAGGAGGTTTTTTGGAATCGTTAAAAATGTGCAAGCAAGTAACTTCACATTAGATACCCTATCAAGGTTTAATGGTTTTGAAAATTATGCTGATTTCATCGTTAATCACAAATTAATGTATCGGTGGAGGCAAGAATTTGAAATCTCAAAGATTATTCATAGAGGTGATGACGATAGATTATTAGAGTATATAGACAGATCCATCAGTCAAACAAAAAGCTTTAACTTAAAATTAATTCAAATAATAAGAGAATTATTACTTATTGGAAATTTTAATCTAATTCGCAGAGTTTTTGAGCTCAAGAAAATGAATGCTGATAATTTTAATTATGACAGCAAAGTACTTATTGGTATGTCTATAGGGTATTTAATTAGCATTGTAAACAAAAAAAACAAAGCATTTGACGAACTGATTTTAAATGAAAATTTTCAAGACTTAGTAATTACAATTTTTGTAGACTATGGAAATTTAAGGTCATATTATTCTGAAATTATTAAAAAAATTCACACGAAATCCTCAAGAAAAGATCTAAAAGTATTCTGTGAAGGAATTTTAAATTTAAATTTATTTTTAAATAAAAAAAATAGTCAATCATTTTATATTTTAAAAGAAGAAGATGATTTTCATCCCATATTAAAAAGTAGAATCTTTGCTCAATATTTGTTGATGGAAGATTCTGAAATCATTATTAAACTGAAAAATTATTACCAGAAACATCTTGAGGGTAATTTTATTCCCATAGAATATTTATTTGAAATAAATTTTACAAGCATACTAACTCGAAACTTTGAGGTAATGAAATGGATTATTGAAAAAATTAAACCTGAAACAGATTACACGTTCTTCTACAAGGACGAGCATTATAATAATTTTTTATTTATGAAACTCATCTATTATACTAAAATGAATGAGTATGAAAAAATTGCTGCAATTGATAAAAATTTAATAATACAACGATTTAAATCCTATGAAGACATGGCCCTCATATACCATAACATATTTAAATTTAAATGGGATAATGATAAAAAATACTTTGAATCTTATATGAAAATAGCAGAAAAAATAAATCCTGGATTTTTTACGAAAAAATACTTTTTTGATTATTTTAATTGAGTTTTGTGAAAAGCTTTTGTTGATTTTTTTTGTTGCGAAAAATATCAATTATAGCAACTACCTAGTTTTTTATATCTTGCTTAAATAAATAAAAATGTATTGAAAAGAATTGTAATTTCAGTAACAAACGATTTAACAACTGATCAACGTGTTGAAAAAACTTGTGAAGTTTTATCCGATATTGGATATGAGGTTCTTTTAGTAGGCAGAAAATTAAAAGAAAGTCTTCCTATTCAAAGAAATTATAGGACTGTACGGTTTAATTTACTTTTTAATAAAGGCTTTTTATTTTATGCTGAGTTTAATATACGTTTGTTTATATTTCTATTATTTACAAAAAAAAATATTCTGTTTTCTAATGATTTAGATACACTTTTACCAAATTATTTACTGAGTTTACTTCAACGAAAAACACTAGTTTTTGACAGTCATGAGTTGTTCTCAGAAATACCAGAATTAGTACATAAACCTCGAGTAAAAAACTTTTGGTTGTATTTAGAAAAAAACATAATTCCGAAATTGAAGAATGTAATTACAGTGAGTAATTCCATTAAAAACCATTACCTAAATTTATATAGAATTTCGGCAACTGTAATCAGAAATATCCCAAAAATTCAAAAAATTAAACCAAAAGAATTTGAAATAAATACTAGTGAAAAAAAAATAATACTATATCAAGGGGCTATAAATATGGGAAGAGGTATTGAGCTCATGATTGATACTATGCCTTTACTTGATGAATATGTATTTATAGTGATTGGAGATGGAGATATTTTAAATGAATTAAAAGAAAAAGTAAGGCTTCTTAATTTAAAGAGCAAGGTTAAGTTTCTAGGTAAAAAAACTCCAGAGGAACTAAAAAAATTAACTTTAAGTGCCTCCATTGGCATGAGCTTAGAGGAAGATTTAGGATTAAATTACAGGTATGCTTTACCCAACAAAATATTTGATTATCTACATGCAAATATTCCTATAATTATAGCTGATTTACCAGAAATGAGGGCTCTTATCGAGAAATACTCAATTGGTGAAATACTTCCTGAAAGATCGCCTGAAGTTCTAGCTAAGACAATTATGCAAATGTCAACAAAGAGTTATGCAAAAGAGTTGTTAATCGCAAAAGAAAAACTAAATTGGAACAACGAAAAGAAAAAACTAACTTCGATTTTTTTTAACCTTGATTAATAAGCTCCATATCGTTTCTTTTGATGTCCCTTTTCCAACTAATTATGGAGGAGTTATTGATGTATTTTACAAACTAAAAGCCTTACACAAACAAGGTGTTGAAATATATCTTCATGTATTTGAATATGGGAGAGGTGAGCAAAAAGAACTTCTCAACTATTGTAAAGAGGTTTTTTATTACCCAAGAAATTCATTTATTAAAAGTTTTTTTTCAAGAGCTCCCTTTATTGTTAAAAGCAGAGGAAATGATTTGCTAATCTCTAATCTAAATAAAGATTCTTATCCCGTTTTATTTGAAGGTCTCCACACTACTCTACCCATCTTAAAAAATAGTCTTAAAGAACGTAAAGTGTATTTGAGAGCCCATAATGTTGAACATCTTTTTTACAAAGGTTTAGAACAAAGCGAATCCAATATTTTTAAACGTTTTTTTTTTAGAAAAGAGTCTGAAAAACTAAAACGATATGAGAAAATTTTAAAAAAAATAGATGGAGTTTTTTCAATATCCCCTATTGAACAGGCATATTTTAATAAAAAGTATGGAGACAAATGTTTTTATATCCCTGCTTTTTACGATGCCACAAAACACACAACTTTAAAACCCGAAGGAGATTTTATTTTATACCATGGCCACCTTTTAGTCTCTGAAAACGTGAAAGCTGCATTGTTTTTAATAGACATCTACAAAGACTCAAAGTATAAATTAGTAATAGCTAGTAGTTATAAAAATACCAAAGTCATAACAGAAATATCAAAATACAACAACATCAGCTTTGATACTTTAAGAGAGCAAGATGATCTCTATCATTTATTAGAAAGTGCGCATATAAACGCACTACCTACCTTTCAAAATACTGGAATAAAATTAAAACTATTAAATACCCTAAGGCAAGGGAAATTTGTAATTGCAAATGATCCTATGATTCAAAAAACGGGATTGGAAACCCTATGTGAAAAAGCAAATTCAAAGGCTGAATTTTTATCAAAAACAGCTAAATTATTAGATCAAAATTTTGAGGGATCCTTTGAAAAGGAACGTGAAAAATTATTAGAAAATTTTGACCCAGATACAAGTGCAACAAAAATCATTAAACTTATTTTTAAGAACTAGACTGAGCTAATACTTCAAATAATTTTCCGCCCTCACATTTGATTGTTTTTTGTTTGAACTTTACTATTAATGCATAATCATGAGTAGCCATTAAAATACTTTTTCCACTTTGGTGAATTTTATTTAACAAGTCCATAACCTCAAGTGATGTTTTTGGGTCTAGATTTCCTGTGGGTTCATCTGCTAAAATTAACTCCGGATCATTAAGTAATGCCCTAGCAATGGCAACTCTTTGCTGTTCTCCTCCAGACAGCTCAAATGGATTCTTATAATATTTTGTTTTCATCCCAACATGATCTAAAACTTCTTCTATTTTAGATTTCATGGCTGCTTTATCTTTCCAACCTGTTGCTTTTAAAACAAAAAGAAGATTGTCGTAAACTGTTCTGTCATTTAATAATTTGAAGTCCTGAAATACAATCCCTATTTTTCTTCTGAGAAATGGAATTTCTTTGTCTTTAAGTGCTTTGAGATTAAACCCAACTATAGAACCCGAACCTACTTTTAGTTTTAAATCACCATACAAGGTTTTCATCAAACTACTCTTCCCGCTTCCGGTCTTACCTATTAAATAAAAAAATTCTCCTTTGTTAATTTTCAAATTTACATTTGACAAAACTAAATTATCACTTTGATAAATGTCTGTATTCTCTAAATGTAAAATTGATTTATCCATGAATGTATTCTTTACACAAACCTACATAATTTTTAGTATAATTGATTATCAAAATAATGTTTTACATAAAATCAATCACTACTTTTGAGTAAATTTTATCATTTTTTATTACTTTAAACCAACAAAAAAAGAAATCAAACGTTATCAATATAACACAGAGAGACTATCAATGAAAAATATCTTTTTTTATCAATTTCTTTTATTGCTGTTTTTTTCAACTAACAATACCAATGTTTTTGGGCAGCAAACAGCAATAAACTTTAATATTGAAGCAAATTATAATCATGCTTTAAAGCTTTTCAATAGTAAAGCATTCAAAAGTGCACAGAAATATTTTAGCGAAGTATCAGAGAATGCAAATAACAAAACTAGACTTAAAGAAAATGCAGATTATTATGAAGCTATGTGTGCCATTAGACTTGATCAAAAAGATGCTGATAAAAAAGTACTCACATTTGCAGACACCTATCCTAACAGTATAAAAAAGAATAAAGCATACTTTAATGTTGGTAATTATTATTTTGCAAATAAAAAAGCACCATATGCTCTAAAATGGTATTCAAAAGTAAATCCAGAGGCCTTATCTCTGGACAACAAGAAAGAATTAAATTTTAAAATGGGTTATGCATTTATTGTTACTAGAAATTTAGACTTAGCAAAAAGTAAATTTATACCCTTAATCAATGATCCTAAATATGGAAATGATTCTAGATATTACTTTGGATATATTTCTTATAAACAAGAGGATTATGAAGTTGCAGAAAAAACCCTAGAGGAAATTGCTAATGACGAAGCCTATAAAAGTGAAGTAACCTATTATTTGTTAGACATAAGCTTTAAAGCGGGAAGATTTGAGAAAAGTATTGATGTTGGTCTAAAGCTATTAAATAACTCTAAGCCCAAAGAAGTCTCAGAAATTTCAAAAATTATTGGAGAAAGTTATTTTAATTTAGAAAAATATGATGAAGCAATTGCCTACTTAAGAGTTTATAAAGGTAAAAAAGGCAAATGGAATAATACTGATTATTACCAACTTGGATATGCGTATTTTAAACAAAAAGACTATGAAAATGCGGTAAATAATTTTAATAAAATTATAGATCAAAAAAATAATGTTTCACAAAAAGCATACTATAACCTTGGAGAGTGCTACATCTATCTTGATAAAAAGTCTGAGGCTCTTAATGCCTTTAAAAGTGCTAGCGAAATGAATTTTGATCTCAAGGTTAGGGAAGACGCTACTTTAAATTATGCAAAACTTAGTTATGAGGAGGGTAATCCGTTTAAGAGTGTTGCTGAAGTACTTCAAGACTTCTTAACTTCATATCCAAAATCTCCTAGCTATGATGAAATTAACACCTTAGTTGTGACATCATATTTGTATCAACAAGATTATCAAGGTGCGCTTGATTATTTGAAAAAAAAGAAAAGCAAACAAAATCAAATTTTAAGCTATGAAGTCTCTTATTACAGAGCCATTCAGTTATTTAACTTAAATAAATATGTGGAGGCGCTTCCTTATTTTCAAGAAGGTAAAAAAACTGCAGAAACAGCCATCAAATTCAAAGCTTTATACTGGAGTGCAGAAACAAATTATAGATTGGAAAATTATCAGATAGGTTTAGAGGAATTTATGAACTTCAAAAAAACAGCACCGAAGTCTATTGAGGAATATCAATTAATTGATTACAACATTGGATATAGTTATTTTAAATTAAAAACCTATGAGGTTGCTGCTGAAGCATTTAAAAATTTCGTTGAAATAAATAATAATGATGGAGTCTTAAATGACGATGCAACAATACGAATGGGCGATAGTTTTTTTGCTACTAAAGAATACCAAAAATCGATAACAGCCTACAAAAAAATAGTTGATTCATATGGAGCAAGTGATGATTATGCACAGTACCAAATTGCAATGAGTTATGGATTTTTAGAAAATAATATTGACAAAATAAATGCATTAGAAAGTTTACTTCATAATTTTGAAGTATCAAATTTTAGAGATGATGCTCTGTTTCAGTTAGGGAATACCTATTCAATAGTAAAGGATAATAAAAACGCTCA
Source organism: uncultured Flavobacterium sp. (assembly GCA_913061465.1). Taxonomy (GTDB): domain Bacteria; phylum Bacteroidota; class Bacteroidia; order Flavobacteriales; family Flavobacteriaceae; genus Polaribacter. The sequence continues at coordinate 8,408 of CAJXSU010000041.1, read as the reverse complement.
TTTAGCTTATAATAAGTTATTTCAAAACTTCCCAAAAAGCTCATATATAGCAAGAACTTTATTAAGGGATGGGTTGTTATTTTATAATGATAATGAAAATAAAAAAGCCTTAAAAAACTATAAAGAAATAGTAGCTAAATATCCAAATTCTATTGAGGCTAGAGAAGCTGTTAGTAATGCGAAAAACGTGTACATAGATTTAGGAACTGTAGATGAATATGCAAAATGGGTTAAAGGAATTAGTTTTATAAATATTACAGATGCAGATCTCGACAACACAACGTATGAGGCTGCTGAAAATAAATTCTTAGAAAACAATGTCTCAAAAGCCATTGAAGGCTTTAAAAAATATTTACTCGCATTCCCTGAGGGTTTACATACTTTACAAGCTAATTTTTACTTAGCACAGTTACTTGTTAAAGAGGGTTCAAATATAGAGGCTATTCCTAATTATGAATATGTAATAGATCAACCCCAAAGTGAATTTAGTGAACAGGCTTTAAACAAATTATCTCAAATTTTACTAGAAAAAGAAGAATGGGCTACTGCAATACCATTACTAGAACGTCTAGAAGAAGAGGCTGACTTACCTTTAAACATCTTATATGCTCAAAGTAATTTAATGAAAGGCTATTATCAATCTGAAGAATTTTCCAAGGCCGTTGCCTATGCTGAAAAGATTTTATTTCAAGATAAGATAGATGCAACTCTAGAATATGATGCTAAAATTATAATTGCTCGATCAGCCTTTCAATCCGAAGATTTCCCAAAAGCAGAGGAGTTTTATACTGAAGTAGAAAGAAATGCAAATGGAGAATTAAAGGCAGAAGCTCTATACTTTAGTGCATATTTCTTAAACAAGAAAAAACAATATGAAATTTCTAATAAAACAATACAAAGAATTACATTAGATTTTTCTACCTACAAGTATTGGGGGGCAAAAAGTTTTATTATCATGGCAAAAAACTATTATGCCTTAGAGAATTCTGATCCGTATCAAGCCACATATATTTTAGAAAATATCATCAAGAATTTTCCTCAATTTGAAGATGTAATTAATGATGCTAAAAATGAATTAAAAAAAATTAAATTAAAAGAGTCAAAAACTAATAATTCTATAACAACTCCTAAAAATTAAGACTAATGAAAAAGTATATTTTAGTGTTGATTTTATTGATAAGTACTCTGAATGCTTTTGCTCAAAAAAAATCAAAAAAACCAATTAAAAATAAGGATTCTATTGTTGAAGTAATCAATGTAGTAACCTCTTATACACCAACAATATCAGATGCTTTTAAAGTAAAAACAAATCCACGAATCGTTATCAGCAGAAACACAAAAAAGAAAAAACTTAACTATACTATCTTTTCTGCGCCAGTAGCCTCAACTTTCATTCCAAAAAGTGGTGTTGTTAAGGGAATTGATGTTGGTAAAAAAGAAAGACTTTTTGATAATTATTTAGCGCTTGGTTTTGGTAATTATTCTTCTCCTTTTGTCGAATTTTTATTAAATCAAAATAGAAAATTTGAAAACGATTATGGTGTTTATTTAAAATATATATCTACAGAAAATGGAATTGAAAGCACACCACTAAATACTGGAATTTCAGACCTCAATATTGGAGGATATTATATGAAAGAAGAACGAGGTTTTAATTGGAAAATTGGAGGAAATGTTCATCAGCAAAAATACAATTGGTACGGGCTACCCAATATTAATTTTGACACTTCTTCAATAGATGCTATTACTGAGCAACAAAACTACGGATACTATGAGTTAAATGGTGAGATTATATTTGAAGATTCTTATTTCAAAAACATAAAAACATCTGTTAACCTCTTTGATGATTTTTACGGCAGTAAAGAAATGGGGTTTTCACTTATGCCAAATTTTAAGTTTCCCTTAACAAGAATAAATAGAAGCCTAAAAGATCTTGAACTCCAAACAAGTATTCATTACTTACAAGGTGAGTTTAAACAAAACTACTCAGACGATTCAAATCTTAACTATGCCTTTTTAAATTTTGGACTCCATCCTGTGTTAAAACTCGATTGGAAAAAACTCAATATTAAATTGGGATCAAAGATTTATCTCACTTCAGATATAGAAAACAGTTTAACAGATGTACTTGCTTATCCAGATATAGAAATAAGTCATCCATTAAATTCTGGCTTATTAAATATATATACTGGAGCTAGTGGAGACCTTCATATGAATTCTTTTAAAAGTTTAAGTGAAGTAAATCCGTTTGTGTCCCCTACTCTTTTCTTAACACAAACTAATGAACAATACAATCTTTTTGGAGGAATTAATGGAACCCTTTCATCTAACATTAGCTTTAATCTTAAAGCGAGTTATAAAAAGAATGAGGATCATGCATTATTTGTTAGAAATAACTCAAAATCAAATGGTGAATTTTCCAGTTCATCAGGTCTTTTAGGTTATGAATATGGAAACTCTTTTGGTGTTTTTTATGATGATATCAGTATATTTTCAATTTTTGCTGAGCTAGAGGTTGCTGCCTCTAAAAGAGTACATCTTGGTGGAAATTTACAAATGAATTCATATACAACTACCTTTCAGCAAGAGGCATGGAATTTACCCAAAATTGAAGGTTCCATTTTTGGAAAATATCAAAAAAATAATTGGTATGCTAGTGCCAATGTGTTTTTTGTTGGTGAACGATTAGATGTAAACTATAGTGACATATTTCCTTCAACAATTTCAAATATTCAGTCTTTAAAAGGTTTTGCAGACATCAATGTTAACGGAGGGTATCATTTTAATGATTTCTTTAGTGCATTTATTACCCTCAATAATGTTTTGGGAACAGATTATGAGCGCTATGCTAATTATAATGTTCTTGGATTTCAAGCCCTAGCAGGAGTTACTTATAAATTTGATTTTTAAGGAGACTAACCACTCATTAAAAAAAAATAAAGTAAAAATATATTCATAACTTCACATAAATTTAAACCTTTAATTAGTTAACATCCAATATGAAAAAAATTATTTTTTTAATTGTTACGGGTATTCTGTTTTCTTGCAATACAAAAGAACCAAACACAAAATCATCATTAGAATTATCAAAACAAGAAAAAGTAGATGCTGATAATATTAAACATTTTTTTGATACAGCATTAACTGAAGGAAAATCCTATGAATGGTTACGTGATTTAACATCAAATATTGGTGGAAGACTCTCAGGTTCTCCAGAAGCTCAAATGGCAGTAGAATGGGGAGAAGCTCTAATGAAAGAAGTAGGTTTAGATTCTGTATGGTTACAACCTGTTATGGTTCCTCATTGGGTAAGAGGTGATAAAGAAGTTGCAAATTATACTGTGAACGGACAACAAAAAAATGTTCCTATTTGTGCTTTAGGGTTTTCTATTGCGACACCAAAAAATGGAGTAACTGCAGAAGTTATTGAAGTAAAAAGCTTAGAGGAAGCAAAGGAATTAGGAAATAAAATGGAAGGTAAAATTGTTTTTTTTAACCGTCCTTTTGACAACACACTTATCAATACATTTAAAGCCTATGGAGGTTGTGTAGACCAGCGAGTTCAGGGTGCAGCTGTATGTGGAAAATATGGAGCAAAGGGTGTAATTGTTAGATCTATGACTAACGGTTTAGATGATTATCCTCATACAGGAACAATGTCTTATGGAAACCTACCAAAGGAAAAATACATTCCAACTGCTGCAATTAGCTCAAGAGCTGCAAGCATTCTGAGTACTGATTTAAAAAATAATCCATCATTAAAATTCTATTTTAAACAACATTGTGAAACCCTACCTGACGCTCCATCTTTTAATGTCATTGGAGAAATTAAAGGAACTGAAACACCTCAAAATATTATGGTTGTTGGTGGACATCTTGATTCTTGGGATTTAGGAGAGGGAGCTCATGACGATGGAACAGGAATTGTGCAATCATTAGAGGTTGCTCATTTGTTAAAAAAGAACAATATTAATTTAAAAAACACACTTCGTGTAGTTTTTTTTATGAATGAAGAAAATGGAACTCGTGGAGCAAAGAAATATGCAGAAATATCAAAACTAAACAATGAGACTCATATTGGAGGAATAGAATCTGATGCTGGTGGTCATACCCCAAGAGGGTTTTCAATTGATGCAAATGAATCAAACACAGCCTTAGTTCAGAGTTGGAAAAAGCTTTTAGCACCCTACGGCTTACATGATTTAGATAAAGGTGGAAGTGGTGCAGACATCTCTCCCTTAAAAGGAGAATCTGTTACCCTTGCAGGGTATAGACCCGATAGCCAAAGATACTTTGACTATCATCATACGAGTACAGACACCTTTGACAAAGTAAACAAACGTGAGTTAGAATTAGGAAGTGCTTCTATGACTAGTTTAATCTACTTAATGGATAAGTATCTTTACAGTAGTTCTCCAATAAAACCTTGATTTAGTAAAACTATATGTTACTACTTAAAATTATTTTTGCTTGTTTTTTTATATATGCAGGGATATTGCATTTTATAAAACCCAAATTCTTTAATCATTTTATTCCTAAGGGACTGCCCAAATTAACTGTTAATTATGTTGCCGGTGCCATTGAATTTATATTAGGAATTGGATTATTCTTCCCATCTGTAACCTATCATGCTGCATTAGGAATCTTTATTTTATTAGTGCTATTCTTACCCATCCATATCTGGGATGCAACAAAATTAAGACCAGCTATAGGATCAAAAAAATTAGCTTACATAAGAATTCCTCTTCAATTTATATTAATGTATTGTGCATACCTACTTTACCAGAATTCATTATCAATACTCTAATAATTAAACAATGAAAAAAGTTATTTATTCTTTTGCTATGTTTCTTTTGATGGTTTCTTGCAAACAACTAGAAGCAGATTTAATTGTGATTAATGCAAGTGTATATACTGTTAATGACGCTTTTAGCAAAGCGGAAGCTTTTGCTATTAAAGATGGAAAATTTATTGGTGTCGGTTCTAACGCTGAGATCACTATTAAATACAATTCAAAAACAACTTTAGATGCTCAAGGAAAAACCATAGTTCCTGGTCTAATCGATGCGCATTGCCATTTCTACAGAATGGGATTACAGCAACAAAAGGTGTCTTTGGAGGGCACTAAAAGTTATGATGAGGTATTGGAAAGATTAGTAACTTTTCAAAAAGAAAAAAATGTACCTTTTATTACAGGTCGTGGTTGGGATCAAAATGATTGGGAGATAAAAGAATTTCCAACTAAAGAAAAATTAGATAAATTATTTCCTGATACTCCAGTGGCCATAAGAAGAATTGACGGTCATGCACTACTTGTAAATCAGGCAGCAATAAACATTACAAAATTCACAAAAGATACTCCAGTTTCTGGAGGAGAAATTATTGTGAAAGACGGAAAAATGACCGGAGTATTTATTGATGCAGCAATGGATTTAATTCAAGTACCAACTCCAAATAGACAGACCGCTATTAAAGGATTAATTGATGCTCAAAAAATTGCTTTTTCTTATGGTCTTACTACAGTTGATGATGCGGGGCTAGAACAATCTACTATTGAACTCATTGATAGTTTACAACAAGAAGATGAATTAAAAATTCGAATGTACGCGATGGTTTCAGCTACTCAAAAAAATCTTGACTATTATATCAATAAAGGAATTGTGAAGACCGACCGATTGCATGTACGATCCTTTAAAATTTATGGAGACGGAGCACTTGGGTCTCGAGGAGCAGCCATGAGAAAATCCTACAGCGATAGACATAGCCATTTTGGAGCATTAATTTATAGTCCTGAACGCTATCGAGAAATGGCAAAACAAATAGCAGCTTCTGAATACCAAATGAATACACATGCAATTGGAGACTCTGCTAACACATGGATTTTAAAAACTTATGAAGAGTTTTTAAAAGGAGAGCAAGATAGACGCTGGAGAATTGAACATGCTCAAATCATTTCTAAAAATGATTTTTCATTGTTTAAAAATGTACTTCCCTCTATACAACCTACCCATGCTACCTCAGATATGTATTGGGCTGAAGATCGAATTGGAAAAAATAGAATGAAAGGCGCTTATGCCTACAAAGATCTTTTAAACGTCTATGGAAAAGTTGCCCTAGGCACCGATTTCCCTGTTGAACAAGTAAATCCTTTTTTAACATTTTTTGCAGCAGCGGTGAGAAAAGATACAAAAGGATATCCAGAAGGTGGTTTTCAAATAGAGAATGTACTCTCTAGAGAGGAAACCCTAAAAGGAATGACCATATGGGCTGCCTTTTCAAATTTTGAAGAAAATGAAAAAGGAAGCATTGAGGTAGGAAAAGTTGCTGATTTTGTTATTTTAAATCAGGACATCATGACTATTGAAGAAGGTATGATTCCCAAAACTAAAGCTACAGCTACATACATAAGTGGGGAGAAAGTGTATTAAAAATAATCAACCTATATTCGCATAAAAAGTTTAAAAAATTTACAGAATGAAGACCTATTTATACCTAATTGCATCACTATTTATTTTCATCTCTTGTTCAAATAAAACTGACTCTAATTTTGAGCCAGAAACAGAGGCAGATATTATACAATATATAGAAGATAATAACTTAAATGCTATAAGAAGTAATTCAGGATTATATTATGTTATAAATAATGAAGGATCGGGTGCAAGACCTACAAGTTCCTCAAATGTTACTGTAGATTATAAAGGATATTTTTTAGATGGAGTTGTTTTTGATGAAAGCGATTCTAGTGGAATTTCTTTTGGCTTAAATCAAGTAATTCAGGGTTGGACAGAGGGTATTACGTATTTTAGAGAAGGAGGAAATGGAATTCTATTAGTACCTTATCAATTGGGGTATGGAGAATCAGGAAGAGGGTCTATACCAGGGGGTTCTGTGCTAATTTTCGACATTCGTCTCATACGTATAAACTAATAAATTAATTCTTAATTTATTAGTTAGGTTTTACAGATTTTATAAAATCACCAATTTTTTCTGTTCCATTTTCTCCTAGATACTTGATAAAAGCAGAACCTATTATAGCTCCATTACTATATTCGCAAGCTTTAGAAAAAGTTTGATGATCAGAAATTCCAAAACCAATAATGAGTTTACTTCTCAGATTCATAGATTTGATCCTTTCAAAATAAGCTATCTGCTCTTCAGAAATTTCTCCTTTTGCTCCTGTAATAGCACTTGAAGCCACCATATATATAAAACTTTTTGTGTACGAGTCTATTTTAAGAATTCGCTCTACAGTAGTTTGTGGTGTAATTAAAAACACATTATTAATTCCGTAGGAGTCGAATAATGATTTGTAATGATTTTCATATTCTACCATAGGTAAATCTGGTAAAATGAGTGTATCAATTCCACAATCAATTACTTTTTGACAAAATTTTTCTTCACCATATTTTAATAATTGATTCAAATACCCCATCAAAACTAATGGAGTTTTGTTGGTTGCTTTAATCTGTAATAATTGGTCAAAAACAATATCCAAATTAATTCCGTTTTGTAATGCTTTCTGACTACTTTCCTGAATGGTAGGGCCGTCTGCTAAGGGATCAGAATACGGAAGACCCACCTCTATAAAATCAACCTTTGATTTACTTAATTCTTGAATAACTTTGACAGTGTCAATTAAACTAGGGTAACCCGCAGTAAAATATATCGATAAATTATCTTTTAATGTGTTTTGTAATAAATTGTAAATTGAGTTCACGGTAATTATTTTTCTAATTTATGAGTAGAGATGGTATCTGCTATATAATCCCACAAAGAGATTCTCACCTCTAGAGATGCTTTTGCTGTTGCTAAAACTTCACTCCATTTCTGCTGATCATCTCCACACAATTCAACGATCATTTCCAAAGAAAGGGGCCCATGAGAATCTCCATCCAATTCTACATGTCTATTTAAATAATATAAAAAATCTTTAAATGAGTCTTGTTCTTGGGTTTGTTGAATAATTTCTATAAACATATCTGGAATTAAATCTTCTCTACCGAAAGTAAAAGCTGATGCAATTTTATGAGCATCATTACTGTAGATTGTTTCAAAAGTAACCTTTACAAAATTTTTGACAGCATCTGGAACCTCTGCAAAATCTAAGGCATCGCTTACAGTCATATTTTGAGTTATTTTACTCATAAAAATTTCAATTTTTCGGGTATCTGAACCCATACGACCCATGGCGTCTAAATACATTTCAAAATGACTTTTACTTTCACCTGAAAGATCTACATCACTTTCCTCGGCTAGCGCAATTTCATTAATAAACTGAGTAAGCTTTCCCTTTTTTCTTGGAACCCATGGAATTGAAACACAAGTAAGTTCTATTTGTAAGGCTTTTAACAATGACATAAAATCCCAAACAGCAAAAACATGATCTTGTGTAAAAATCTTAATGTCTT
>CAJXSU010000040.1 GCA_913061465.1 uncultured Flavobacterium sp. | reverse complement strand
GATGTAGAGAGGTCTCGTGGGCTCGGAGATGTGTATAAGAGACAGATTTATTATTCCTTGATGTTGAAATGCCAATTCTTTCTGGTTTTGATCTTTTAGATGACTTAAGAAACAAGCCTCTTATAATTTTTGTTACAGGAAAAACTCAATATGCACACAAGGCTTTTGATTATGAAGCTATAGATTATATTCATAAACCAGTCACAAGAGATCGTTTTAATAAAGCGGCTGCTAAAGCTATTGGTCTTTATAAATTGCAAAATGACAAATCCTCTGTTGAAGATGACCGTTTTATCTTTGTAAAGAGCAACCTTAAGAAACGTAAAGTTATGTTGGGTAGCTTAAAATATATTGAAGCTCTTGGTGATTATGTGAAGTTTGTAACTAACACAGATTCTTTTGTGGTGTTAGCAACAATGAAATCTTTTGAAAAGGAGCTTGAGGATGAAAACTTTCTTCGTATTCACAAATCCTATATTGTAAACTTAGATCGCATACAGCGCTACAACAGTCGTGAAGTTGAAATTGATGGCGAGAAAATTCCATTAAGCAGACACAAGAAAACGCTTTTAGCAGATGCGCTAAGCTCTAATTAATAAGGATCTACATTAATTACACAACGTACACCTCTATACTGCCCTATTGCTGTATAGCTTTTTAAAATCTTATCAATCACTTCTTTTGTTTTAGAAAGTGATTGTTGTTTCGGGATTTTTAAAATTACATTCTTGTAATATTCATTTCGTATTCTAGACACTGGTGGAAACTCTGGTCCCAATACATGTTCTTTAAATGTATTAGCCATAGATTTTGCAAACCATAACGAGGCTTCATTAACTTTATTAAAGTCTTTATTTCTAAATGTAAACCTAATTAGTCTACAAAGTGGCGGATATTTATATTGATGTCGCTCCTCTATTTGATCCTTATACATACCCACATAATCATTAGTGGAAACTTGCTGTAGAATTTGATGAAAGGGATTATAGGTTTGTATAAGAACACGACCGCGTTTTTTTGTACGTCCTGCCCTACCGGCAACTTGTTGTAGCATTTGAAAACTACGCTCGTGTGCTCTAAAGTCTGGAAAATTTAACAAGCTATCTGCATTCATAACACCTACTAAGCCAACATTTCTAAAGTCTAATCCTTTGCTTAGCATCTGTGTCCCCACTAAAATATCTATCTCTTTATTTTCAAATGCTGTGATAATTTTTTCATAGCCATGTTTCCCTCTAGTGGTATCTAGATCCATTCTGCCTATGTTGTGATCTGGATATAATGCCTTTAATTCTGTCTCTACCTGTTCTGTTCCTAAGCCTTTTGTTGTTAAGTCTGCACTTCCGCATTTCATACATTCTAACTGCATGGCAATGTGGTAGCCACAATAGTGACAACGCAGTTGGTTTTTATAACTATGATACGTTAAACTCACATCACAATTAGGACACTGTGGAGATTCACCACAAGTAAGGCATTCTAAGTATGGTGAATAACCTCTTCTATTTTGAAACAAGATAACCTGTTCACCTTGTTTTAGTGTATTTAAAATCTCTTCTGCCAAACGGTCTGAAAAATGGCCGTTCATCTCCTTACGTTTATACTTCTCCTTAATATTAACTAACTCTATTTCTGGAGGCAGTACATCTCCAAAGCGTTTATTTAAGGATACAAAACCATATTTTTGATGCTTAGCATTGTAATAACTTTCTATGCTTGGTGTTGCAGATCCTAATAATACTCTTGTTTTAAATAAATTAGCCAACACAACTGCAGCATCTCTCGCATTATACCTAGGCGCAGGATCGTATTGCTTAAATGTAGACTCGTGCTCTTCATCTACAATAATAAGTCCCAACTCCTGAAATGGTAAAAAGATGCTAGATCGTGCTCCAATTATAATTTTGCCTTTAGATTTATTCTTTACGTGATTATAAACCTCTACACGTTCATTTACTGAATATTTACTGTGATATATAAGCACTTCTTCTCCAAAATAAGACTGTAAACGTGTGATAAGCTGTGTGGTTAGAGCAATTTCTGGAACCAGGTAAAGCACTTGTTCTCCTTTAGCTAGTACATCTTTAATAAGGTTTATATAAATCTCTGTCTTTCCGCTTGAAGTAACACCGTGTAAAAGGCAAACACTATTAGTTTCAAAAGACTGCTGAATACTATTATATGCCTTTAATTGATGCGCATTAAATGTGATATCTTTTAAAGTTGATTCTCCTTCAAATTGTACTCTATCTTCCTGAATTTGGTAACTTTCTAAAATACCTTTATCAACTAGCGATTTTATCACACTGGACGAAGTATTACATAATTTAGCAAGGTCTGAAGCTTGTAATTTCTTTTCAGAAGCAGATGTTTCAAACAGTTTAAAAATCACTTCACGTTGCTTTGGAGCTCTCGAAAGCTCATCTAACAAGTCATGCAGCTTGTCATCTTGCTTATAAATGGTATTTAATCTTACATAGCTAACCACTTTAGGTTTGTACTGCTCGTATATTTCTTGATTTATGATAACTGCTTGCTTATCTACCAACCTATTTAAAATTGGCAAGACACGTTGCTTATCTAAGATTTGCATAATTTCCTGAATGCGCAATAGTGATTGATTTTGAAGCGCTTCAACAATTAAAAATTCATTATCATCTAACTCAGAGAAATCAATATTAGCGGCTTTATTTAGCTCGACTACAGTTTCGCTCTCTAACAAAAAGGCACTAGGTAAAGACGCTTTTAAAACTTCGCCTAAACTACACATATAGTAAGACGCCATCCACACCCAAAACTTAAGTTGTTTTGGAGTAACGGTTGGGTTAGAGTCTAAGATTTCTTCTATAGGTTTTGCTTCATACTTTAAAGGTGGCGTGGTATGTTTTGAAAGTACAACACCTGTATACACCTTAGTTTTACCAAACGGCACAGCCACACGCATACCTTCTGCAATATTTGCAAACTCCTCTGTAGTTAGCGCATATGTAAAGGTGTTCTTTAATGGTAATGGTACAATGACATCTATAAAGTAGGCCATAAAAACTTAGATCTTAAACTTCAAAAATACATATTTATAAATGTTGCGCCGCTATAAACTAAAAAAGTCCTGAACGATTGCTCAGGACTTCTTACATTGCTATTAATTATGCGACTACTCTAGCCTAATCCATTCTTGCGTTCTGTACAAGAAAGCGACATAACCTCTTACTTTTAAACGATTAGGATTATCTTCTGTAAGCCAGATTTTAGATTTGTAAATTTTACCATTTTCAGGATCTGTAATTGTACCGCCAGAATACTCATTACCTTCTCTTTCAAGGCCCTTAATAATATTCATTCCTAAAATCTTGATGTTTTTATCTTCACCTTCACATTCTGAGCATACTCTATCTCTGGCTTCGGGATTTAAAATTTTTATGATTTTACCATACACTTTACCATCTTTTTTAAAAATCTCTATGTGTGATTTTGCCTCACCAGTATTATCGTCTATTGTTTTCCAGATGCCAACAACATCTTGTGCATTAGAAAAGGTAAAACATAGCATTAGTATAATGCTGCTTAGTATTAATTTCATATTAAATTTTTTGTTGAAGGTATTACAAATTATATACCGAAGCTATTCTATTTTAAGATTTGTAACATATTTATAAAAAATTTTCAAAAACAAGTTGCTTAAAAGTTAATGATTGTTATCTTTGCACCCGCTAATTGCTACGGGCTCGTAGCTCAGCTGGATAGAGCACCTCCCTTCTAAGGAGGCGGTCATAGGTTCGAATCCTATCGGGCTCACTTAAAGCTTCACAGAAATGTGGGGCTTTTTTGTTTGTATAAAGTAAGTAGGAGTAGGTTAAGAACTATCTTCTTCCTTTAATTCAGCTATTTCTAAACCTCTTAAATAGGTTAAACTAACATTTATTATATTTGAGGTAAAGTTAAATTGATGAACAAAAAAGCGAAAAAATACCTTCTTAAATACTCTCTTGAATTTTTGGTTATCGTTATGGGTATTTCTGTTTCTTTTTGGTTATCTAATTACCAAGAGTCTATTGATAATGCTGAAAAAGAAATTCAGGTTTATAATGATTTATTTAATGGGATATCTACATTAGATACGAGAATTAAAAATAGAACATTTGCTTTTAAATTTGATTTAGATATTATTGAAAATCTTCTTGGATTGTCTGTTTTTAATAAATATAATTATGACGACCTAATGACTGTAGTTATTGATTGGAGAGGTTTTGGTCAAAATCAAGAAACATATTCTACACTAAAAGAGGAGGGTTCATTAAAATACATAGTATCTAAAGAGTTAAAAGTTAATCTTGAAAAATTTTATGGTTCAGCAGCCAATGGCATTATTTCAAATATGGAGGATGATGTTATTATGCAAAGAGAGATATTAAATTATTTAAATTATAACTACCCGAAATTAATACTAAGAAATAATGAATATGATGATAAATCATTGATATTAAATTTTAAAAGTGTCTTAAAAAAAGATTTAACATTAAAGTCTTTAATAAAAGCTAAGCAGAGGTTTATGTCAAATAAATATAAGGGAATATTAAATTATGATAAAGTTCAAAAAGAATTAAAAGGACAAATTAAATCAGAATTAGATAAATTAAATAAACCTTGAAGATTAAAAACTAGACCATAGGCATATCTTCCTCTTTCGGTTCAGCTATTTCTAAATATCTTAAATATCTTAAATATAATATATGTTATTAAATAACCTTTTAGGTAAAAACAAATCAATTAATATAAAGTTTATATTAATTGAAATTATTCTTGTCACTGTTGGCGTGCTTATGGCAATTGCAGTTAATAATTGGAATACCAGTCGATTAATTAAAATTGAAGTTGATAATTATTTATTAGAAATTCGGTCTGAAATTCAAGGTGGAATAAAATATCAGAATATTAATATAGAGAGGTTTGAGTCTATGTCTAATAATTTATTAAGAGTAATGAAAATTATTGAAAGAAATGATTTAGACTCCATCCCATATTTAAATAAATTGATATGGCCTATTGGAACAACTTGGCCAATTAGCTATGAATTACCCATTTTAGAAGAATTTATGGATAAAGATTATTTAAATACAGTTCAAAATGATTCATTAAAAAAAACATTAAAAATGTATAATAGAATCAAAGAAAGTGCTATTGGAATGGCAGCATTCAATGAAAAACAATACTTAGATAAAGTAGAGTCTTTCATAAACAAGAATATTGAATATCTTGAGATTATCGAATCAGAAATATGGGAGACTAAAAACATAAATAATCATCCAAGAATTAAAACAAATTTCAAGGAATTATATAATGACTTGGAGTTTTGGAATATACTTACTCTTAAAACAGAAACTTTTTTTATAGAACTTAATCACGTTAAAAGTCATAAAAGAATTTTTTTATTAATTGAAAAATATTTGAATCAATATTTAGATAATAACTAATCCCAAAGTAACAATAAAACCATAGGCATATCTTCCTCCTTTAATTCAGTTATTTCTAAACCTCTTAAATAGGTTAAACTTATATTTATTAATCCTATCGGATTCACATCAAGCTTCACAGAAATGTGAGGCTTTTTTGTCTATGTAAAGTATTATTTTTCGTAGAACACATCCTTCACTCCGTGCCCCTCAAATAATTGAAGTGTCTCATCATCACATAATTCATTAAGGATAGAAATAAATTTTGAATCTGTGCCATATGATATTTGTTTTATTCTTTTGACTTTATTTGAATGTGTAAAGTTTTTAGGTTTTGGGTTTTTACTAAATTTAGTCATAAGAAAAGGAATTTTAATTTGATTCGGGAAGAGAAGTTTCCATGTTAAAACTCGATGAGAAGGATCTATTCTTTTACTTCTTGTTACAAAAAAACCTTCTTTAAATTTATTAAATATTTTTATTTCTTTTTCAAAGTTAGTTGTGTCATTCTCTAAACAAATTTCAAAAAAACCTTCCTTAGTATTTTCCCAAGAATTAAATCTTTCTACTAATAAACCTTTACCTATTAAACGTAATATTAATTTTATAAGGCGAGATATTGGGGCTTTTTCTAAAATTTCTATGTAAGGACCATGTGAAAAATAAATTAAGGTGTTATGTGGTTTTTTAATAGATCCGTACTCTACATTAAAACCTAATTTTTCAAAGGCTGTAAATGAAGTTTTTAAATTATTAGTTTTGTATAATACATGACTTACTTTCATATTTTAATAACTAGTTATTTTTTGAAGTAATCTTTTATGTTAATTGAATTGGAATGGTTTGTTTGGTTTCTCTACTTTTCTCAGCCATAAAACCCATGATATGACTCTCTACAGATGCATCAATTGTTGAAGTTAAGAGACTAGCATCTTGTTTTTTTACAGCGTTAATAAAATCTGTAACTAGGCCCCAATCTCCGCCACCATGTCCACTTCCTTGATAGCCACTATTTTTATCTTCTTCAATAGAAATATCCCATTTTGTTATCTTACCTGTTAAGAAATCTGTGTGGGTTAATGCTGTCATATCTCCAGTTATATCACCATGTGAACCCATAATTCTAGTTCTTCTGCCATGATAGGATGTAAATGCTTCCATAGAAAAATTAGCAGTAATTTCATCCTCAAACTCCATGGATGTTACATAATGGTCTGGTTGATCATTTTCCATTCTATAGACACATCGTCCATAATTTGTGGTTTTTAATTGTTCTAGCAAATATTCTTCATGTTTAGAGATATCATCTGGAAAGTCAAAAACAGAGGACCAGCCATCTGGTTTATTATAAATTTTTAAAGCAGAATAAGGGCATGTTTTTTCTACGGCACAACCATCTGTACATCTATTGGTACTTTCGTCTGGGGCATTTTCTTTTTTAAACCATTTTAAACTTCCAAAAGCAGCAATATTTTTACAGGGTTTGTCTATTATCCATCTTAATATATCTAAATCATGACAAGATTTAGCAAGAATAATTGGTGTAGTTTCTTTAGAATTATGCCAATTACCTCTTACGTATGAATGAGACATATGAATATGTTCAATAGGTTCTAAATGCTGAATACTTATCAGTTTACCGATAGATCCTGATTGAATCATTTCACGTAATTTTATAAAATAGGGAGCATAACGCAATACATGGCATACGGCTACAATTCTACCAGTTTTATTCGCTAAATTTAAAATATCTAGGCATTCTTTTTCAGAAGGAGCAATCGGTTTTTCTAATAAAACGTCATACCCCATTTCAAGAGCTTTCATACAAGGGCCATAGTGTAAATCATCTGGCGTAGAGATAATTACAGCATCAGCAAATTTAGGTCTATCAAAAACATGTTCCCAAGTGTCAAATCTATTTTTGTCTACTATAGCATGTTTTTCTGCGTATCGTTTATTTCTAATAGCTATGGGCTCAGCCACACCAATAATATTTAATTCTTTTGGGAATTGTAGACCATAATTTCCATACACGTTTCCTCTACCTCCAGCACCTAAGGTAATTGCAGTTACAGGATTTTTAATACCAGGGTTTCCAAATTCTCTTGAAGGAATTGTTTTTGAGTTAGTTTCTGTATTTGAAAATCCACTGAGTGGAGTGGAAAGTAGAGTAGCTCCACCAAGGCCCATTGTTAAACTTTTGATTGCTTTTCTACGATCTATTTTTTTCATATTACCTATTAGTTAATTTTATTTGACACTATTTAGGATTAGTGAATATTAAACTAACTTAATGAATTCTAATGAATTAAAAAAATTAGTGGGGTTTATAAGGTTTTAAAAACTGAAATAGCTGAGAATTATAATTTATAAAAAATTAAAAGTGAGTTTTAGATAGAAATACCTCAAAATCTCTATTAATTTTTTTAATTGAGCTCTATCTAAAAATTATTTTTCTCTGTTTTTTTATGGATGGTTATAATGATGGTTTTTGAGGTTGGTGTATTGCTAATTCTAGCTTTACTTTGAATAGGTACCAAAACATTTGCCTCAGGGAAATAGGTAGCTGTACATTGTTTTGGAATGTTGTAAGGAATTACAAGAAATTTTTTTGCGGTACGTTTCTCTTTGTTAAAATGACTGACCAAATCTACAGCATCTAGCTTTTCTAATCCTTGATCTTTCATATCTGTGGGGTTCATAAAGATAACCCTGCGTTCATTAATAATGCCTCGATATCTATCATCTAGTCCGTATATGGTTGTATTGTATTGGTCATGAGTTCTAATGGTCATCATGATAAATTGATCTTTATCTAGGGTGATATCTGAAATTCTATTGAGTGTAAAATTAGCTTTACCAGTTAAAGTAGGAGAGAAGTCATTATCTCTAGCATTATTTGGTAAATAAAAACCTCCTTTATTTCTAATTCTTGTGTTATAATCTTCAAAACCCGGAATAGTGGCCTCTATTTTGTTTCTGATGTTGTCATAATCTTTAATCAAGTTCGGCCAATTAAGGGATGTTTTAGATAGACTTGCTTTTGCAATACCAGCTACAATAGCAGGTTCACTGAGTAAAGATTCAGACAAAGGTGCTAAATGCCCAGAAGAAGAATGAACAACTCCCATTGAGTTTTCTACACTTACAAATTGAATTCCTTTTTCTTGAATATCTTTTTCAGACCTTCCCAAGCATGGGAGTATGAGTGCTTTTTTTCCGTGAATTAAATGACTCCTATTTAATTTGGTAGATACATGAACTGTTAATTCACAATTTTGAAGGGCTTTGGCAGTATATTCTGTATCTGGAGTAGCAGAGAGAAAGTTACCGCCCATACCAATAAATACCTTTGCCTTTTTTTGATGCATTGCCTCAATGGCGTCTATAACATCATATCCATGTTTTCTGGGAGCTTTAAAATTAAATTCTTTTTCTAAGTTGTCTAGAAATTCTTTTTTTGGTTTTTCCCAAATACCCATAGTTCTGTCTCCTTGAACATTTGAATGACCTCTAACTGGGCATGTACCCGCTCCTTGTTTACCAATACTACCTTTTAATAATAATAAATTTACAACTTCACGAATATTATCTACAGAGTTCTTATGTTGGGTTAATCCCATGGCCCAGCAGATAATTATTTTTTTCTTAGCAGCTATTAATGTTGTAGCTTCTTTTATAATTTCAAGATCTATACCTGTCTGATGAATTAATTCTTCAATAGAGTAAGTTTCTAAATCTTTTATAAAAGCATCATATCCCAAAGTATTTGAATTGATAAATTCATGATCAAAAACAGTTCCAGGAGATTTCTGTTCTTTTTCCCACAATAATTTTAAAATTATTTTTAGTAATGCAACATCTCCATTTATTTTTACTTGTAAAAAGATATCGGTTAGTTTTTGTCCTTTTCCAATCCATTTAAGCGGATTCTGAGGATCTTTATACCTCATTAAACCAACTTCAGGTAAAGGGTTAATTGTAATAATTTTGCCCCCTCTTTTTTTCGTTTCTCCAAGTGCAGTTAACATTCTGGGATGATTTGTGCCTGGATTTTGCCCCATTACTATGACCAATTCTGCATGATTAAAATCTTCTAAGGTTACAGATCCTTTTCCAATTCCTAGAGTTTCAGTAAGAGCTACTCCACTAGACTCATGACACATATTTGAACAGTCGGGTAAGTTGTTGGTACCGAACTTTCGTACAAATAATTGATATAAAAAAGCAGCTTCATTACTTGTTCTTCCTGAAGTGTAAAAAATTGCTTCATCTGGTGATGGTAAAGATTTTAACTCAGTACCTATCATACTAAAAGCATCTTCCCATGAAATTTCCTCATAATGGTTTCTTCCCTCATGAACAACAACTGGATGAGTAATTCGTCCTTTTTTTCCTATTTCATAATCAGATAATTTTGATAATTTTGAAATTGAATGAGTTGCAAAAAAAAGAGGGGAGACCCTGTTTTTTGTTGCTTCTTCCGCTACTGCTTTAGCCCCATTCTCACAATACTCTGATAGGAATGCTCTTTTTTCGTCTGGATCTGGCCAAGCGCATCCTGGGCAATCGAATCCATTCTTTTGATTTAAATTAGCTAATAATCCAATGCCCTTTTTTAACCCTACTTTATCTTTTATTTGAGTAATAGCAGATTTTATAGCTGGAAAACCAGCAGCTGAGGATGGGATTTTTTCAAATTCTATACCAGTCAGTTTTTTTGGTGGTTGTGCATGTATTTTTTTAGTACTCATAATTTTATTTTTTTTCTAAAAAGCTAGGATTTGAATACACAGTCATTTTATCTTCTCTCGTGAATCCTATTAGGCAAATACCAAATTCTTTGGCAAAATCTACCGCCATAGATGAACAGGCTGAAACAGCAACTATTACTGGTATTTTTGCTAAAAAAGCTTTGGAAACAATTTCATAAGAAACACGTCCGCTTACCAATAAATACATTCCACTTTTTAATAGTTGTTTTTGCAATAGACTCCCTACACATTTATCCACGGCATTGTGTCTTCCAATATCTTCTCTACTAGTTAGTAATTTAAATTGATGATTAAAAATACCTGCAGCATGACTCCCACCAGTTTTTTTAAAAGTTTCTTGTTCCTTTTTAAGAGGAGCAAACATATTTAATAAGTTTTCAGGAGAAAAATATATTTTTTGTTCAATTTTATCACCGCTAACTTTTATATCTTCTAGTTGTTGTTTTCCACAAATACCGCAGGAAGAAACAGACAACAAAGTTCTTTTATTTAAGTACCCATTTCCTAAAATATTTGAAGCTATAGTTACATTTACAATACTTGGAATATTGAACTTTTCTTCAATAATTTCAAAAGGTACTGGGAGTGAATCTTTATAAATATCTTCAGCATACAATAATCCCAGAACCAAATCTTGATCATTACCTGGAGTTCTCATGACTACCGTATAGGATTCGGAATTTATATTGATTTGCAATGCAGCTTCTATCACTAATTCATCTGAAGTGATTGATTGTTTCTTATTTATAATATGAAGTCCTTCGTAAGTATTTGTTTGCATGAGATAACCTATAAAAAGTTATAATAACAAACTTAGTAAAAAATATGGTACAAATAATTAAAAGCCTTTATTTATAGGTGTTTATAGTGTATTTTAACTTCTTAAAATACTGCTTAATTATAGTTTTTTACAATGAATACAACTAAACTTATCGTGAATGTTTTTAGTGAAAAATAAATAGTCTTCTCCACCGTCTTTAATTTTTAGTTCTTTTCTGATTTGAGCAACACTCTTGTGAAAATTCCTTGTGGTAATATTAGCTTTTTTATTTGTTAAAAGTTTTACTATTTTCTTTTTATCGTAAGGAAGAACAGCGAGTATTTTAAACCTTCTTCCTGGGAATTTTATATTGTTTTTTGATGTATATAAATGGGAATGTTGATGGATTTTATATACATCTAATTGAGTTGTGATTTCATGAAACCCACCAGATTTTAGAATAGCTGCATTAGGTTCGTATAGGTAATCTAGGGGTTCTTGATAATTAGATATTGATTTATTATTAGCGATGAAGTTGAATTCTTCGGTATTTTTTTTTGAAAAATTTACAGTTTTTATCGTAATCTTTCCATTGAATTCTTTTTCCAATAAATACAGTAATTCTTTTACATCGTTGTTTACAGCAACTATATGAATTTCTTTTACAAATTTTAGTTCATTTGTTGCACTTGTGATATCAAGTATTGGAGAGTTTTTTATAAGTATTGTTTGAGTTTTGTTAAATAATAAGTCAATAAATTTTGGAATATTAGGCTCACAATCTTTTAATAGAAATACTTTTCCTTTTACATCATTTCTTCTTGATGGATCTACATAAATAACATCAAAAATTTCTTTTGATTTTTTTAAATATTCAATGCCGTTTTCATCTGAACAGTTAATATTTTTTTTGTTTAATTGTTTAAAATTATGTCCTGCTATTTCCGAGAGATTTGTATTTTTTTCACAATGAACAACGTTGTTAAAAGAGGAAGAAAAGTAAAAAGAATCTACACCAAACCCTCCTGTTAAATCTATTAATCCCTTACCTGAGATCAAAGAAGCTTTATATTTAGCTGTAGTCTCAGAAGATGTTTGTTCTAGACTTACTTTAGATGGATAATAAATATTTTTAGTATTGAACCAGCTTGGTAATTTCTTTTGAGACTTTTGCTTGCAAATTAATTGATTGGCAACCTCTTGAACAGTAACTCCTTCAAACGATATTCCTTTTAAAATTAATTTATGGATATCCGTTTTTAAATTGTAGTTAATATATTCTTGAATATCCTGCTGTAAAACTCTTTCGTTCAATAGTTTAAATTTCCTTAGTAAGTGATGAAACAATTTTATTATCAGACATAAATTCCTTTAAAATAACCTTTAAAACTGTATAGGTTGGAACAGCTATAATCATTCCTAGTGGACCAGCTAGTAGACCGCCAATAATAATTATTAAGAAGATTTCCAATGGATGAGACTTCGTAGTCTTTGAAAATATGATGGGTTGACTCACAAAATTATCTATAACCTGAGCTATAATAAAACCAATCATAACCTTGATGGTTTTTATAAGAATCTCTGATTGAAAGTCAAGGTTTTGACCCAAGCCACTAGTCATCGTTAGAACAATCATTAGAAATGCACTAATTAATGGTCCAATGTATGGAATAATGTTAAGTAGAGCACACAAGAAAGCAATCACAACCGCATTAGATACTCCAAAGATTAATAGTATTAAGGTGTAAATAAAAAACAAAATAAAAATTTGAATCACCAAGCCAATAAAATATCGTGATAATAAATCGTTTATTTTTTCCAATGAGTGAGAGAATTTTTTTTCAGCACCCTTAGGTATTAGTGTTAATAAAGCATTCTTGAATAATCTACTATCTTTCATGAAAAAGAAAGAAATAAATAGTATAGAGAAAAGACCTATACTGAAAGAGCCAAGTGCTCCAACAATAGAATTGAGGACATTAGGAATAGTTTTTAAACTGGTAAATATATCTGCATTTTGTAATTCATTTAAAACATTAATGTTTTTAGATGTGAAATAATCATTTGCTTGTGTAATTAAGTTTGCTATATTTTCTTCAAGTGCTGTTGTCTTTAACAAAGAGAGGCTTTCACCTTGTTCAATAACTAATGGTATAAACATTCCTGTAACACCCAAAATCATAACTACAAATAGTAGCATTGTACTAATAACAGCGAGAGTATTCGGAAATTTAAATTTTTTTCTTAAAAATAAAATGATAGGTTTTGCAATCAATGCAATGATTGCTGCGATAATTATATAAACTAAAACGGATTTTATAGTTAATAAAAAATACCCTAGTATTATAATACCAAATACAATAGCCAATGCCCTTAATATACCGTTTGTAATTATTTTTGAATTCATTTAATTATATCCTTTTACCTCTCCCATATTTATTATTTTACCACTCAAATATATATGATTTTTAGGTAATAAAGTACCTGATTCAGTTAGGGTCCAATCTTCCCAGCTTACCGAAGTCCCTGTTTTTTTCATTTTTTGAAGATACATTTGATAGTTAGTTGGTAAGTAGTTTTCATCTAATATCCATAGGTAAGAATCTCCTGGTGTTGTCCCACCTGTAGAATATTTAACATGTAATGCCTCCTTACCATCAATCATTCTAATACTGCGATAAATTCCAGGTTCAAATAATTTGTGAGGAGCTACAAGCCAGAAGCTGTCATTATTAAAAAATCTGAGAGCTCTTTTTACAAGATTATCATTGAAGGAAACTTCTTTATCATTGAGATAAACAGTACTTTTAGTTAATTCATTTGGATGTAATAATACCCTAGCATCGTTCCATTTAATATCAACGATATGTCTTTTTTTATCCCATTTATAAAAACGTTTTCCTTTGAAGCTCCAATCTATATAACGTGTATTTTTGTAGGCCTCGTGTTTAACAGCTTTCAACATATTATGAGCTAATTTATCTGCATTTGGGTTGTAAGCTTTTACTTCGCCCATATTAATTTTATATCCAAAAATTGAGAGCGTATGTGAAGTAGGTAATTTAATTCCAGAATCTGCAGTAATTAAATTATTCCAAGTTGCAGAAATACCACCAATTGGAATAATCTGTGTCCACATTTTAAATGAAACAGGCGCATAATTCTCATCTAAAATCCACAAATAGGAATCTCCTGGTGTAGTTCCACCAGAGGTGTATTTTATGAGTAATGCATCTTTACCGTCAACTTTAATGATACTTCTTTCTATACCATCTTCAAATACTTTGTAAGGAGCTATCAACCAAAAACTATCATTATTAAAAAAATTTATAGCAGTTTCAATAAGTTTTGGATTATCACCAATACTTTTTGAGTAGTCATCAAGATTAACAATAACAGAGTTGTTATCCCAGGAAACATTTACTAATCCTTCTTGTTTTTTCCATTCATAATGATGTTTACCTCTGAAACTCCATTTTAATATTTCGGTATTATCAAAGGCTTTTTTGTTAATGGATGACATCATTTTTTCTGCCAATTCATCAGCTTCTTTTCCATAGGTGCCTTTTGGTAATGGCTCATTAATAACAAAGCAATAAAGAACTGTTACTACTAGAGTAATGGTAATCAATAAGCCAATTATTTTAAGAATTTTTTTCATGCTTTTTTATAAATTTTATTAAAAATAAAAAATTTAGATGAAGTAATGACATAACAAAATAGAAATATAATTTTTATTTAAGGTGAAATATTTAACAGATCATTTTAAATTTCTTCGGAAGATTAGATTTTATAGATAATTTCTCTTTAGTAAAAGGGTGTGTAAGATCTAATTGAGAAGCATGTAAGTACAATCCTTTGCCTTTTAAAATCAAAGATTCTATTCCGTAGTCTTGATCTCCTAAAATTGGATTTCCGATACTTAATAAATGAACTCTTAATTGATGTCTTCTTCCAGTTTTTGGAGATAGCTCAACCAAATTAAGGAATTTAAATCGATTTGATTTTACAGTACGTATAGTTTTGTAATTAGAAATTGCTGTTTTTTTATTTACGTTGGTTTTGATAGATCCTTCAGAATTCATTTTTCCAATGGTTATCGCATGGTATTTTTTTTTAATTTTTTTTTGTTCAAATAATTGATTTAATATGTGTATGCTTGAGCTAGTTTTTCCAATTAATAATAAGCCTGAAGTTGGGTAGTCTAATCGGTGAATTGGCCGAGGTCTAACTGCATCTACTTGTGAACTTTTTTTTAGATTTTGTTGTAAAGCATTGTCTATAGTTTTGAATTTATTTCCATTGACTAAAATACCAGGGGGTTTTTCTATTATCGCTAGGTAATCATCCTCAAAAGCAATAGTTAGCTTTAGAATTAATTGCTTTCGGAAAGGCTCATTTTTAGGATTTAATAACGTTATTTTTTCCCCACCAATAATTATTTTTGCAGTAGATGTTGGTAATCCATCTACTAGGATAAGTTTTTTTTTAATGGCTTTTTTTATCGCAGATTTTGTTGCAACTGTATTAAATATCCCAACTGCATATTCTTGTATTCGGATTTGTTCTTTTTGTTCTTTAGCAATATGAGATTCTAAAACACACATTTTAGCTTACAAATAATTGACTTAGATCTTTAAAAGCTTTAAATTCTAAAGCATTTCCCTCAGGGTCTTTGAAAAATAATGTAGCCTGTTCTCCTGGTTTACCCTTAAATCTGATGGTTGGTTCTATAATAAATTTGGTTCCGTTTTTTTTTAAACGCTCACTTAATTTCCCCCATTCATTCATGCTAAGAACTACTCCAAAATGTGGAACTGGAACGTCATGACCATCTACAGAGTTTGAAATTTGTTGAGGTATAAAATTATCTTTTTGATGAATTACCAATTGATGTCCAAAAAAATTAAAGTCTACCCAATGCGTATCACTTCTTCCTTCAACACATTGAATAATATCTCTGTAAAAAGTTCTGCATAGTTCTAAGTTTTTAACAGGAATAGCTAAGTGAAATGGTTGAATCATTGTTATAATATTATATGTTTTGTTTTTTGATGTATAATTTAAAATCCAATTGCTGTATCATCTCCTCTTGGATCTGCTCCAGCTTCTAATTCCCCATTTTTTAAAACTAATATAGCATCAACTTTTCCTATAATTCTTGAGTTTCGCTCATCTATAGTATACCCAATACTTCTAAGTTCATTGATAACATTTTTGTCAAATTGATTGGGTTCTATCATAATCATATCTGGCAACCATTGGTGGTGAAATCTTGGTTGATTTACACTTTCTTGCATTCCCATTTTAAATTCATGAACATTTAAAATAGTTTGTAAAACAGAGGTAATAATTGTAGATCCACCTGGAGTTCCAACTACCATCCAAAGTTTACCATCTTTTTCTACAATTGTTGGTGTCATTGAACTTAACATTCTTTTTTCAGGTGCAATTTCATTTGCTTTAGCCCCAATTAAGCCAAACATATTTGGTTCTCCGGGTTTGCTACTAAAATCGTCCATTTCATTATTAAGAAAAAAACCGAGTTCTGAAGCATAAAGCTTAGATCCATAGCCACCATTTAAAGTTGTGGTAACTGAAACTGCATTACCGTATTGATCTACAATAGAATAATGAGTGGTTTCCATACTTTCTGTAATTTCTACAGAGCCATGAGAAATATCTTTTGAAGCTGTTGGTTTTTTAAAAGAAAAAGATTGCATTCTATTCTTTGAATAGGATTTACTAATTAATGTATCTTTTGGAATACTTACAAAATCAGGATCACCCAAAAAATAACTTCGATCTGCGTAAGCTCTTCTCTCAGCTTCTGTAATAACTTGCATAGCTTTTACAGAGTTATGACCATAAGCTTGAAGATCGTAAGGTTCAATCCCGTTCATGATTTGTGCCAAACAAACTCCTCCACTTGAGGGGGGAGACATGGAGGTTATTTTTAAATTGTCGTATGTGAAAGTGATTGGAGTTCTCCATTTTGCCTCATACTTGGCTAAATCTTCCTCAGTAATGATTCCTCCATTACTTTGTATAAATTTGGCTAATTTTTTTGAAGTTTCCCCTTTGTAAAATTCATCTCTTCCATTTTTTAAAATACGTTCTAAAGTATTTGCTAAGGCAATATATTTTATAGTATCACCCTCTTTCCAATGATTTAGAAAAATAATTGAATCTTTATTTATTTTTTCAAAAGCTTTTTTATGCCTAAGAATTCTTTTTTCTTGTTTTTCAGTAACTACAACTCCTTTTTTTGCCAATTCAATTATGGGTTCTAAAATTTCTTTAACAGAGAGTACACCAAACTTTTTTTGAGCTTTAAATACGCCGGCTACAGTTCCAGGAACTCCTACAGCAGTTGCTCCAGAAGTACTCTTACCTTTGATGATATTTCCTTCTGAATCTAAATACATATCTTTAGAAGCGGCTAAAGGAGCTTTCTCTCTGTAATCAAGGGCACCGACTTCACCATCATTTTTTCTATAAACCATAAAACCTCCACCACCAATATTTCCTGCAACTGGGTAACTCACAGCTAATGCTAATTCTGTAGCCATCATGGCATC
This sequence comes from uncultured Flavobacterium sp., assembly GCA_913061465.1. Classification (GTDB taxonomy): domain Bacteria; phylum Bacteroidota; class Bacteroidia; order Flavobacteriales; family Flavobacteriaceae; genus Polaribacter. Next base: position 4,957 of record CAJXSU010000040.1, on the reverse strand, counting down.
AAATGCATTTCCTCCTTTTTTTAAAATTTCTGTTCCAATTTTGGAAGCTTCAACACGTGCAGAAACCACCATTGCTTTATCTGTAATTAAACCTGTTACTTCATTAACATTTTTCAACTCCTGATTACAGGATACGATTAAAATACTAATAATAAATATGAATATTATTTTTTTCATGAATGTGTATTTTGTAATTCTTTAATTTTTTGATGGGAAAAAGTTTGTAAATCATCAAAAAATGATTCAAAATCTTTTTCAAAATCTTTATCTAATTGTCTAAGGTCGATAATAGCCAGGTCTATCTGCCCTTTGTTATTCGTTCTTCTATTCATTCCTTCAAGAACACTTTTAATACCCTCTTTATACCGATAGTTGTATAGTAAATTGTATTTAATCATGTAAGGAATCATTTGTATTGTTTTTTCAGGTAAAATTTCTTTATGACTGTTTATTAAATTATAGACTGAATTTACGTAAATTTTTAAAGGAATGGCCGAGTAATCCTTCCAATTTTTGGCTAAATAATGATCGTAAAAAATATCAATGATAATTCCAGCAAATAAACCATAACGCTTATGGAGTCTTCTTTTACTTATTCTAGTAACTTCATGAGTATCTGTATAGGTATCAATTTGTCGATGTAATTTAATGCCTTGTTGAATTCTTTGATCTAAATGAGTAAATTGATTTCCTTTAATATGATCAGCTATAAAATTACCAATCATAATTTTTGGATAGTTTTCAGAGAGGTATAAATGCGCAAGGAAATTCAATTTAACTATTTTTTGATTTTTAAAAATAAAAAAAACCACAACATTCTACTGGCGTTTTCAGTGTTTTGTTGTGATTTTTATGTGTATTTTAAAGATGTATTTTACGATAAAGTAAATCTACTCATAAAATATTCTATTAGTTGTTAAGCATCACAGGCATTACCAACATGGTAATTCTTTCACCTTCATCAGTTCCATCAATAGGAGTTAAAATTCCTGCTCTATTAGGTAGAGACATTTCAATTAAAACTTCGCTAGAGGTTAAATTGCTTAACATTTCACTTAAAAAACGAGAATTAAATCCAATTTGCATATCATCACCTTGATAGTCACAACTTAATCGTTCATCAGCTTTATTAGAAAAATCTAAATCTTCAGCAGAAATATTTAATTCAGTGCCTGCCATTTTTAAGCGTATCTGATGTGTGGTTTTACTAGAGAAAATAGAAACTCGACGAACAGAGTTTTGAAAAGACGCTCTATCAACAGTTAATTTATTTGGATTTTCTTTTGGAATTACAGCCTCATAATTAGGATATTTACCATCAATTAATCGGCAAATCAACACAAAATTTTCAAATGTAAATTTTGCATTAGCATCATTATATTCAATTACAACATCTTCTTCACCACCTAGAACCCCCTTCAATAAGTTTAGAGGCTTTTTTGGCATAATGAATTCAGCTGTTTTATCAGCCGTTACGTCTGTCCTTGTATATTTAACTAGTTTATGTGCATCTGTAGCAACAAACGTTAGATTGTCAGTGCTAAATTGAAAGAAAACTCCACTCATTACTGGTCGTAAATCATCATTTCCAGCAGCAAAAATTGTCTTAGATATTGCAGTTGCTAATACATTTGACGGAACTATAGTTTTACTTGGAGATTGTAAACTCACTGACTTTGGAAACTCATCTCCTCCAAAATAAGCCATATCATATTTTCCTTGATCAGAACTAATCTCAATGATACTATCGCCCTCAGTTTTGAATGTTAAAGGTTGATCAGGAAATGTTTTTAAAGTATCTAAAAGTAATCTTGCAGATATGGCAATAGATCCTTTTGAGTCAGATTCTATGGCAACAACAGCAGTCATCGTGGTTTCTAGATCTGATGCAGAAACTTTTAGTTGGTTTTCAGAAATTTCAAATAAGAAATTATCTAATATGGGTAGGGTATTATTGTTATTAATTACTCCGCCCAAAACTTGTAGTTGTCTTAATAGTTGAGAACTTGATACGATGAATTTCATTTAGGTTTTTTGTTAAAAATGGTTCTTTTACAAAGATATTCGAATTTAGTGATTTTGAAAATTTTGTTATCAACATTTTAGCTGTATTGTTGATAGTTTTTTTACTTAAAAATATAGACGATCTCACAATATTTTTAAACTGATTTAAAAAACGATTGGTAATTTTATGAGAAAATTTAAAATATTACATTTGTTAATGTTCAAACCACCTTACATAATGAAAAAAACAGTAACAATTCTTTCATTTTTACTACTCAATTTTTCGGTTTTTTCCCAAAAACCTGAAAAATTATCTTCAAATCAAATTTTTGAAAAAATACAAAAATTAAATTTTTTAGGAACAGCATTGTATGTGGCAGCTCATCCCGATGATGAAAATACACGTTTAATCTCCTATTTATCTAATCATGTAAAAGCAAGAACTGGTTATTTGTCTCTAACTAGAGGTGATGGTGGACAAAACTTAATAGGTTCAGAAATTAGAGAATTACTAGGTGTAATTAGAACACAGGAACTTTTGGCTGCAAGACGTGTAGATGGTGGTGAACAACTATTTTCAAGAGCTAACGATTTTGGTTATTCTAAACACCCTGATGAAACACTAAAGATATGGGATGAAGAGAAAGTTTTAAGCGATGTAGTTTGGGCTATTAGAACCTTTAAGCCCGATGTTATAATTAACAGATTTGATCATAGAACTCCTGGTACAACTCATGGTCATCATACCTCATCTGCAATGTTAAGTGTAGAAGCTTTTGATTTTGCAAATGATTCATCAAAGTTTTCAGATCAACTAAAACATACAGAAACTTGGCAGTCTAAGCGGTTGTTTTTTAATACTTCATCTTGGTTTTATAAATCTGAAGATGAATTTAAAAATGCTACAGAAGGAAAATTAACATCAGTTGATGTAGGAGTTTATTATCCTTTAAAAGGATTATCTAACAATGAAGTAGCCGCTTTAGCTAGTAGTCAACATTTATGTCAAGGGTTTGGGAGATTAAGTGTCAGAGGAAACCAAAATGAATATATAGAATTTTTAAGAGGAGAAAAACCAAAAGACACTAATGATATTTTTTCAGGTATTAATACCACATGGAATAGAGTGAAAAATGGAGGAGATATTGGTTCAATTTTATACGATATTGAAAAGAATTTTGACTTTGAGAATCCTGCAAAACATCTAAAAGATCTAATGCTTGCCTATAAAAAAATTCAATCTTTAGAGGATAAACATTGGAGACAGATTAAACAAAGACAAATAAGTCAGATCATAGAAGCATGTGCAGGATTGTATTTAGAAGCTTCATCAGAAAGCTCAAGTGCAGTTCCTAATGAGATGCTAGAGGTAGCTATTGAAGTCCTTAATAGAAATTCTGAAACACCTATTTTTTTAGAATCAATAAGTTATAAATCTGATAAAATTGAAAATATTAGATATGATATATTACTAGAAAATAATGTAAAACAACAATTTAAAAAAACTTTAAATTTAGAAAAATTAAGTTACTCAGATCCCTATTGGCTTCAGACAGAGGGTTCGTTGGGTATGTATAATGTAAATAAAAAAACTTTAATAGGTAAGCCTGAAACACCAAGAAAAGCTGTTGTGTTTTTTAAGTTATTAATAGGTACCACTCAAATTACTATTAAAAAAAATATTATACATAGATATTCTAAAAGAGATCAAGGTGAATTGTATGATCCGTTTGAAATAGTACCCTTGGTAACTACAAAACTAAATGATAAGGTGTTACTTTTTTCAGACGCTAAGGAGCGAACAGTCAAGGTAGATGTGCGTTCAGGAGCTAATAATATCAAAGGGAAGTTATTACTAAAGGTTCCAAAGGGATGGAAAGTTTCACCAACTTCTATTGATATAGAAATTAAAGAAAAAGGAGATACTCAAGCATATCAATTTCTAATCACCCCAACTATTGATGACTCTGAAGGAACTATAAAAGCTAGTGTTTTAGTAGATGGTGAAAAGTTTGATAAAGAATTAATTGAAATTAAATATGATCATATTCCTAAACAAACAGTGCTTAAGAAATCTGAGGCAAAAGTTGTTCGTTTAAATATTAGAAAAGCAGGAAATTTTATTGGCTATATTAAAGGCGCTGGAGATTTAATTCCTGAAAGTTTAAAACAGATTGGTTATAGTGTAGTTATGATTAATCCAGAAGATATTACCACAGAGCATTTGAAAAAATTTGATGCCATAGTATTAGGAATTAGAGCATACAATACCCTACCTATTTTAAAGTACAAACAAAAGTTCTTACTTGAATATGTCAAGAATGGTGGAAATATGGTGGTACAATACAATACTAGCAGAAGAGTTGATGTTGCTGCACCTTTTAAATTAAATCTCTCTAGAGATAGAGTTACAGATGAAAATGCTGAAGTAGAGATTCTAGAAAAAAGCCATGCTGTTATGAATTTTCCAAACAAGATATCTGAACAAGATTTTAATGGTTGGGTACAAGAAAGAGGTTTGTATTTTCCAAACTCATGGAGTTCTGAATATATTCCAATCTTATCTATGAATGACAAAGGAGAAAAACCTAAAAAAGGAAGCTTACTGATTGCTAAATATGGGAAAGGGAACTATATATATACCGGCTTAAGTTTTTTTAGAGAATTACCCGCAGGAGTTTCTGGAGCTTATAAATTATTTGCAAATATTTTATCTACAGGAAAAACCAACATTCAGCAACAAAATATATTAGAAAAATAATTATGAAAAATATAAAACAATATTGGAGGAAAATATACTCAATTGTTCTAATTGTTAATGTCTTATACATTATTGTATTTTATCTAATAACAAAATCTTTTGCTAGTTAGTTATGGGGATACCAGATTTACATCCATTAGATTGGTTCGTTTTAGGAACTACCTTACTTTTTATTGTTCTTTACGGGGTTTA
>CAJXSU010000039.1 GCA_913061465.1 uncultured Flavobacterium sp. | reverse complement strand
GAGTATCTCCTATAATTGAATTAAATAGCAAATTTGAATAAATACTTTCATGCTTGATATCATAGGTTTTTAATCCAAAATAAGAATCTTGTTCGTGATTACTATACGCAAACTGGAATCCAAAACTTTGAAAAGGAAGTTCCGGAAAAACATAGCCTAATTTTACAGAAGAATCAAAGCGTTTAGTGTCTATTTCACCTCCCCAAATATTAGATCCTCCTCTATCTTCACTAGGATTAAAATTAATTTCTCCTGTTTGTTTCTCATCATCCATATAACGAACATTAATAAAGCTTACCCAGCCTTTTTCTGCATCTAGGTATTGCCATCGGCTCATCACATTCACTTGGCTAGTTAATGGGTTATCTAAAAAATTATCATTATTTCTGTCAAATTTCTCACCTCTGTAGTTTCCATGGATATACAATCCTGTTTGCCATTTTTCAGAAATTTTATGATTAAAATGCGTGTTTAACTCTAATCTACCCCCTAAAGACCCGTAGGTGTTTAAGAAAAATCTTTTATCTGTAAAAGGCTTTACTAATTCTGCATTAATTTGTCCAGATATGCTCTCATAACCATTAATAACACTTCCTGCTCCTTTAGTTATTTGAATGCTTTCTACCCAAGTACCGGGGGTAAATGTGAGACCAAAAACCTGGGCTGCACCACGAATTGAAGGAAGATTTTCTTGAGTTATGAGTAAATAAGGACTTTTTAAACCTAACATTTGAATTTGACGAGTCCCTGTTAAGGCATCTGAAAAATTTACATCTATAGACGGGTTGGTTTCAAAGCTCTCAGCTAGATTACAACAGGCAGCCTTCAATAATTCTGCACTGTTTACTGTAAAAACATTTTGTGTTTGTACAAAAGATCTTTGTGTAGCTTTCTTTTTACTATTTATAGTTACTTCTTCTAACTCATTTTCTGGGGTTATAAAATGGTGTATGGGTTCTAAATTAGTTATAGTAAGCGTATCTATCTTATAACCAACATAACTAACTACAAGCTTCTTGTAACTTTTTTTGTAAGGAATTGTAAACCATCCTTTTTCATTAGTTGTAGCCCCTATAGAGCTATTTAACCAATAAACATTGGCTCCAAAAACTCCTAAATTATCTTTAGGATTGTTTTTATCCATAATCATACCTGTTAATGTTTCTTGAGAGAATAAAAACATGGGTATTAATAAAAAGATGGTAATAATGCTATTTTTTTTCATTGAATTGTATTTAACTTTAATAATAACTAGACGTATTATCATCTAAAAAGATGAATATAATGTGTTAATTATAAAAATTAAATTAAAAAAGTTTGATGTAAAATCTGAATATCTTGACTGATATCAGGGGGAGAGAAGTCAGAATAATACTCTATTTCTGTAGCAGTATAATTGAAATTAACTAAATAAGAATTTGTCTTAAAAAGAAAAATCTCTACATCTACATGCTGAAGATTAATGAATTTGTCTTTATTAAATATTGATGATTCAAGGAGTGTTGTCTCATCTTTACAACAATTATTTTGTTTTGCTGAGGATGTCCTGAAGTTCATGGTTAACTCCTCTGAACCACAATTATCAGCATCACCAAAATAAGATACATCCATTAAATTTGTACCACAGTAGTGTTCATCTATAGTAAAAGACATAGATGAGAATAGCACTAAAAATGAAAGTAACGTTGTGCTTATTTTTCTTATAGTTGTTTTCATTATAATGCAAAAATACAACAGAATTATATTAAAAATATGTTAAACTGTTTTTAGTTTTTTTAAACCAGGTAAATTTTTATAAGAATAGACTTTTTCTACTAAATAAATGATTCTACTATAGATTTGAAGAAAGGGTAAATCTATCGACAAAAAATTAAAAAAATACTTTAATTTTAAATTTTAGATAATGATGAACACTTCCAAGATTAAAGACTTTGTAACTGATGTTATTTTATCACCTAAAACTTCAGGTGAAAAACAACAAATTATTTGTGATTTCTTAAAGAATGAAGTCTCTTATTATGATTGGGTTGGTTTCTACTTTAAAAACGGAGAAAAAGAGGAATTAAAGTTAGCTGAATTTGCTGGAGAGCCAACAGAGCACACTATCATACCTTTTGGAAAAGGAATTTGCGGTCAAGTAGCAGTTACTAATCAAAATTTTGTTGTTCAAGATGTAAGTGAACAAACTAATTACATTTCTTGTGGTTGGAAAGTAAAATCAGAAATTGTAATACCTATCATGGTAAGAAATGAAAATATTGGCCAAATTGATATTGATTCTCATACCTCTAACCCATTCTCTAATGCTGATGAAGAATTATTAACGTTTATATGCAATAAAGTAGCGACTTTATACTAAAAAAAAACTCCAACAACAACGAGAATTTGTATTGCCGTTTCTTAAACATATAAATTTCAAAATCCAAAAAAAAATTTTATTCACAATTGTAGTATAAGTTTCTGTATTTCAAATGAGTTTCTGTTGTTTTAGCAATTCACATTTAGTAGATTTGTGTGCTTAACTAAGCATACAAATGAGCAATCTAAAAACTATCCAATCTGCATTAATTTCAGTTTTTCACAAAAATGGTCTAAAGCCAATAGTTGAAGAGTTACATAAAAATAATGTTACCATTTTCTCAACTGGAGGAACAGAAAAATTTATCAAAGATTTAGGAATTCCTGTTACCCCTGTTGAGGATGTCACCTCTTACCCCTCAATTCTTGGTGGAAGAGTAAAAACATTACATCCAAAAGTTTTTGGAGGTATTTTAAACAGGCAAGATCATCAAGGAGATATTTCAGAGATGAAAGCATATGAAATTCCACAAATTGATCTTGTTATTGTTGATTTGTACCCTTTTGAAAAAACAGTAGCCTCTGATGCTAGTGAACAAGATATTGTTGAAAAAATAGATATTGGAGGGATTTCATTAATTAGAGCCTCTGCAAAAAACTTTAAAGATACATTTACCATTTCTTCAATGGATCAATATGAAGAATTCTTAACTCTTTACAAAGCTAATAATGGTGCTTCAACATTAGCTGAAAGAAAAAAATTCGCTTCAAAATCATTCAATATTTCTTCTCATTACGATACTGCAATTTTTAATTATTTTAATGAAGATGTAATTGCATATAAAGTTAGTGAAACAGTTTCTAAAACATTACGTTATGGAGAAAACCCTCATCAAAAAGGATATTTCTTTGGAGACTTAGATGCCATCTTTGAAAAAGTTCATGGAAAAGAATTAAGCTATAACAATTTATTAGATATTGATGCTGCTGTAAATTTAATGGGGGAATTTTCTGATGAAGCTCCAACATTTGCTATTTTAAAACACAATAATGCATGTGGTTTTGCACAGAGAGAAACTATTTATAATGCTTACATAGACGCTCTAGCAGGTGATCCTGTATCTGCTTTTGGAGGAGTACTCATTTCAAATACAAAAATTGATAAAATAACTGCTAACGAAATTCATAAATTATTTTGTGAGGTAGTCATTGCTCCTTCTTTTGATGAGGATGCTTTAATGATTTTAAAAGGAAAGAAAAACCGTGTTCTTTTAATCCAAAAAAGTGTTGAGCTTCCAAATCAAATTGTTAGAACTTCACTAAACGGCATATTAGTACAAGATAAAGATACCATAACTGATCGCTTAGAAGATTTATCATATGTAACAAATTGTAAACCCTCTGAAAACGAAATAGATGACTTGTTATTTGCTTCAAAAATCTGTAAGCATACCAAATCTAATACTATTGTACTTGTTAAAAACAAACAGTTGTATGCTAGTGGGACAGGTCAAACAAGTAGAGTAGATGCATTAAACCAAGCCATAGAAAAGGCCAATAATTTTGGTTTTAATCTACACGGAGCTTCAATGGCCAGTGATGCATTTTTTCCATTTCCAGATTGTGTAGAAATTGCAAATAATGCTGGAATTAAGAATGTTATTCAACCCGGAGGCTCTATTAAAGATCAACTAAGTATTGATTATTGTAACCAAAATAATGTAGCAATGGTTATGACTGGAACTAGACATTTTAAACATTAAAATTCAACTTGATTACTAGCTTATTTTTAGTAGATTTGTAAATGGAGACACTTACATAGAAAATTATTTATACTTATGGGCTTTTTTGATTTCATGACTGAAGATATTGCCATAGACTTAGGAACGGCAAATACGCTTATTATCCATAATGGAAAAGTTGTGGTTGACAGTCCGTCCATAGTTGCAAGAGATCGTATAAGTGGTAGAATTATAGCTACCGGTACGGAAGCCAATTTAATGCAAGGAAAAACACATGAAAATATAAAAACTATTCGCCCACTAAAGGATGGAGTAATAGCTGATTTTCAAGCCTCTGAAGAAATGATTAAGGAATTTGTTAAAAAAATTCCTGCCTTTAGAAAAAAGTTTTTCCCTCCTTCATTAAGGATGGTAATTTGTATTCCTTCAGGAATTACTGAAGTCGAAAAAAGAGCCGTACAAGACTCAGCCAGACATATGAATGCCAAGGAAATTTACCTTATATATGAACCCATGGCTGCTGCTATTGGTGTTGGTATTGACATCATGGAGCCTAAGGGTAATATGATTATAGACATCGGAGGTGGTACTACTGAAATTGCAGTTGTTGCATTAGCTGGAATCGTTTGTGATCAATCTGTTAAAGTTGCTGGTGACTTATTTACAAATGACATCATGTATTATATGCGAACTCAACATAATCTTTATGTTGGAGAAAGAACTGCAGAAAAAGTGAAAATAAATATTGGTTCAGCAACAGAAGACCTCGATAATCCCCCAGAAGACATGCTGGTTCAAGGTAGAGATTTACTAAGTGGAAAACCAAAACAAGTTCAAATCTCACACAGAGAAATTGCAAAAGCTTTGGATAAATCAATTCTTAGAATTGAAGACGCTGTTATGGAAACATTGTCTAAAACACCCCCAGAATTAGCTGCTGATATTTACAATACAGGAATTTATCTTGCAGGAGGAGGCTCCATGTTGAGAGGATTAGATAGAAGACTCTCTAGAAAAACAGATTTACCTGTTTATATTGCTGAAGACCCTTTAAGAGCAATAGTAAGAGGTACGGGAATTGCCTTAAAGGATTTAGATAAATATAAAAATGTCCTAATGAAATAAACTAAGACATCACTACTTCTTATGCAACAACTCATCTATTTTATCCAGAAGTATCGTTATTTTTTGTTTTTCCTATTTTTAGAGCTTATCGCATTTCAACTTATTATAAATAACCTTAGTTTCCACAAAAGTAAATTTATAAATTCTGCTAGTTCTATAACTGGAGGTTTTTACAATAAGACCAACTCAATCAGTGATTATTTTCAACTTAACACGGAAAACAAAGAACTGTTAAATGAAAATGAAGTGTTAAGAAATAAGCTCGAAAAACTATCCCAAAATATTGACACCGTAGCCGTTGCTAAAATTTTTGAAAAAACAAACTTTAGTCAAAGATATTCTTACCTAAAAGGTAGAATAGAAAAAAATCAATTTCGGAATAATTATAATTTTTTGACCATTAATTTGGGAAAAAAAGATAGTATTATTAATGAGATGGGGGTTATTAATAGTAAAGGAATTCTTGGTATTACAGAAAATGTTCTCCATAGTTACTCAAGAGTTAGATCAATATTAAACAAGAATAGTAAGATTAACGCGAAACTAAAAAATAGTAACTATTTTGGGACTTTAATCTGGGATGGTTTTGATTATAATATTACTCAATTATTGGATATTCCCAGACAGGCAAGGCTTAAAGTTGGTGACACGATTATAACCGGTGGCATGTCTTCAGTTTTCCCAGAAGGAATACCTATTGGAAGTATTGATAATATCGTTAATGAAGCAAGTATAAAAAGAATCATAAATATTAAACTCTTTAATGATATGAGTAGCCTGAAAAATATTTATGTTGTTAAAGATTTTGACAAACAGCAACTTATGAATCTTGAAAAAACCAGCAATGAATAAAATTCGTGTTTTTTTATGGATCATCATCATCCTCTTCCTCCAAATATTAGTGTTGAACAATATTAATTTTTCTCAACACATCAACCCATATCTTTATATTTCTTTTATTTTCTTATTTCCATTAAATAAAAATCGGTTTGTTTTTTTGACAGCTGCTTTTTTTTACGGTTTAATCTTAGATTTTTTCTCTGATACTGGTGGTATTCACGCTGCTTCACTTTTATTTGTAGCGTTTTTACGTTTAAACTTTATCAAACTTTTTTTTAGAAAAAACAACATAGACTATCTACTCTTTAATCTTCATTCTGAAGCATTTGGGCAAGTATTTAATTATGTGGTAACGATAACAATTATTCATCATTTTATTTTATTTTCGTTAGATAACTTTAGTTTTAATAATTTAAATATTGTGTTGTTAAATACCCTATATTCGAGTATTTTCACCCTAGTGCTATATTTTTTAGTGTCTTATATACTAAGAAAAAAACAACTTCATTAATATGAAAAGGAGTTTTTTATTATACTTTCTATTTACTCTAATCGGAATCCTTTTTCTGGGAAGATTATTTCAATTACAAGTTATAAGAGGTAAAGATTATAACCCTGTAAAAAATTCTGCTGTTAAAGTTAAATTTGATTTACCTGAAAGGGGCTATATTTATGATAGAAATGGAGAATTACTAGTTGCCAATCAACTCTCTTATGATGTAACTATAGTTCCAAATGAGGTAACTCCATTAGATACAATAGAGTTTTGCTCACTTTTAAAAATTAGTAAAGAAAACTTCATAAAGCGTTTTAAGAAAGCAGAAAATTATGCACCTTGGTTAGAATCTGTTTTTTTAAAACAACTAGCTAAAGAAGATTTTGCTTTTTTGCAAGAAAAACTTCATAAGTTTCAAGGGTTTAACATTCAAAAAAGAGTGATAAGAAATTATCCAATAAAATCTGCAGCAAATATTTTAGGATATATAAATGAAGTAAACGAGTTAGTTGCAAAAAAAGACAACTATTATCAACAAGGTGAATTAATTGGTAAAGTTGGCGTGGAAGCTCAATATGAAAAAGTATTGAGAGGAAAAAAAGGGAAAAAATATTTCCGAAGAGATCGATTCAATAAAATAAAAGGGCCTTTTAAAAATGGAATATATGATTCTATTGCTGTCAATGGAAAAGATATCACATTAACAATAGATAGTAAACTTCAACAATATGGAGAATACTTAATGAAAGGAAAGCGTGGAGGCATTATAGCACTTGAGCCATCTAGTGGTGAAATTCTAGCTTTAGTAACTTCACCCAGTTACGACCCTAATATGATGGTAGGTCGTTTACGGTCTCCTAACTCTGTAAAGCTCATTGGAGATAGCATTAATAAACCAATGTATGACAGAGGGCTCAAAGGAACTTATCCCCCAGGTTCACCATTTAAATTGGTGAATGCATTAATTGGACTCCAAGAGGATGTGATTGATGAAAACACTCATTTCTTTTGCAATGGTGGTTATCGTTATGGGAATCGGAAAAAAGAATTCATGAAGTGTCATTGTGATATTTACGGGAAACCCATTCAACTAAATTCAGCAATTTCAAAATCTTGTAATAGTTATTTCGCAAATACCTACAAGAGAATTATTGAAAAAAATAAGAATTCTACAAACGGAATGAATACTTGGAGTACACATGTTAAAAGTTTTGGATTAGGCAACTATTTAGGGTACGACTTACCAGAGGGTGACAAAGGTTTGATACCTAATGGAGATTATTATAATAGAATGTATAAACATAGATGGAATGCATCTACAAATATTTCAAATGCTATAGGACAAGGAGAAGTCTTAACAACACCTATTCAGCTAGCAAATGTAACCGCAGCTATTGCAAATAGAGGTTTTTTTTACACACCTCACGTAGTTAAAAAAATTAATAACCAAGCCATTATAGATCCATCATACACAACACCAAAACATACTACTATAGACAAAAAACACTTTGAGCCAATCATCGAGGGAATGCACGAAGTTTTTAAAACGGGTACAGCTAGTTGGGTGAATATTGAAGGTATTGATATTGTTGGAAAAACAGGTACCTCTGAAAATTTTATGAGGGTTGGAAGAAAAAAAATTAAATTACCAGACCATTCTATATTAGTGGCTTTTGCTCCTAAAAATAATCCTAAAATTGCTGTTGCTGTATTTATTGAAAACGGGGGGTTTGGATCAACCGTTGCCGCACCAATAACAAGCCTTATGATAGAAAAATATTTAACAGGAATGGTCAATAGAAAATGGATTGAAGAACGAATGTTAAAAACAGATTTAAGTCCAATATATGAGAGACAAACTATAGCAATAAAACAAATTGAGACAGGAACAAAATAATATTTTTTTTGGTATTGATTGGCTACTCGCACTTTTTTTCACACTACTAGTTGGCTTTGGTTGGATCAATATATATGCTGCATCCTATACAGATGAAACTATTCAGGCTTTTGATTTTTCCTCAAAATATGGCAAACAACTTCTTTGGATATTATTTAGCATTCCACTTATCATCTTGATTTTATTTATTAATGCAAAATTTTATCAACGTTTTTCTAGTATTTTTTTTATTCTTTCATTGTTAACTTTGATTGGGCTTTTTCTCTTTGGAACAGAAATTAATGGTGCAAAATCTTGGTATCGTTTTGGAGGTATCAGTCTTCAACCATCAGAGTTTGCAAAGGCATTTACAGCACTAGCTCTTGCAAAATTGATGAGTGATAGAAAATATAATTTAAGTATCCTAAAAAATCAATTAAAGGCATTCATTATAATTTTTTTACCTGCTTTTTTAATAGCTCTTCACGACCCTGGTTCAGCTATTATCTATTTAGCATTCTTTTTCGTTTTAAATAGAGAAGGGTTAACTTTGGCCTATATAATTTTTGGAGCGCTATCTATTGTGTTATTTATAGCTACTATTTTAGTAGGTGTGAAAGTAATCATCAGCTCGCTATTTATTTTTATAACCATTTATGTTATTTATAATATATACAGAAATAGACGCTTCTTAAAATTTAATTGGATGAAGGTTGTAGGGATTTATTTATTTTCTTCCTTATTTATTTTTAGTGCGGATTATTCTTACAATAATATTTTAAAAAAACATCAAAGAGACCGGTTTGAGGTAATTTTAGGAAAAACATCAGATACCAAACAAATTGGCTACAATTCAGATCAATCCATACAAACAATCAGTTCAGGGAAATTTTGGGGAAAAGGGTTTCTTGAGGGAGATAAAACCCAAGGAAATTTTGTGCCAGCCCAGGATACAGATTATATCTTCAGTGTTGTTGGAGAGGAGTGGGGTTTTATAGGGTCTAGTTTTGTTATATTGTTATTTATGGCACTTCTATATAGAATAATATATAGAGCTGAAAAACATGCCAATAAATTTGGCAGAATTTATGGTTATGGTGTAGCCTCCATTTTATTTTTTCATTTCATCGTAAATATTGGAATGGTAATTGGAGTTTTACCAACAGTAGGAATACCATTGCCTTTTTTTAGCTACGGTGGCTCTTCATTGTGGGGTTTTACGCTTTTGCTCTTTATTTTTATAAAACTAGATGCTCAAAAAAGTTATGATTGGTAATGCTGTTTAAAAATAAAAAACGCTCTGTATTTCTACAGAGCGTTTTTATTATTTTATGTAATAAGAAATTATAGCGTAGCTACTTGCTTAGTTAATTTAGATTTTAAATTAGCTGCCTTATTTTTGTGTATAATATTGTTCTTAGCTAGTTTATCTAACATTGAAACTACTTTCAAAAGCATGCCTTCAGCTTCCTTTTTATCTGAAGATGCACGTAAATCTCTTACAGCGTTACGCGTAGTTTTGTGCTGATGCTTGTTACGTAATCTTTTTGTCTCGTTACTTCTAATTCTCTTTAATGCTGACTTATGATTTGCCATTTCTTTAATGTTTTTTTTAATAAAACTTGTAGTCCGTACGGGAATCGAACCCGTGTTACCAGGATGAAAACCTGGCGTCCTAACCCCTAGACGAACGGACCAATTGCAATCTTACGGAAAATAATCCTTTGATTGCGGATGCAAATATACAACGTTTTTAAAATTCTACAATATTTTTTTAAAAAATTTAATAGGCCTTTGCGAATAAGACTCTTCTTACTGATTTTTCCCCCGAAAAAACACAGAATCCGAGTTCTTCTTTAGCATCATTAGGGATACATCGAATCGTTGCTTTTGTTAATTCTTTAATTTTATTTTCAGTTTCAATAGTCCCATCCCAATGAGCAGAAACAAATCCACCTTTAGTATTTATTATATCTTTAAACTCATCAAAACTATTTACTTCTGTAATGTGATTTTTCTGGTATGAAAACGCTTTTGAAAATAAATTTTCTTGAATTTCTTCTAATAAATTTTCTACATAATTAATTAAATCATCTTGGGAAATAGTCTTTTTTTCTAAGGTGTCTCTTCTAGCTACCTCAACTGTGTTATTTTCTATATCACGATTACCGATAGCAATTCTTACAGGAACGCCTTTAAGTTCATATTCTGCAAATTTAGCTCCTGGTCTAAATGTGTTCCTATCATCAAATTTGACTGAGATTCTTTTTGACTTTAGAGATTTTACGATAATTCCTACCTTTTCAGAAATTATGGCTAATTGATCTGCACCTTTATAAATAGGTATAATAGCCACCTGAATTGGTGCTAACTTTGGGGGTAATACCAAACCTAAATCATCTGAATGAGTCATGATCAATCCTCCAATTAATCGAGTAGACACTCCCCAAGAAGTTGCCCATACATATTCTTGCTTACCTTCTTTAGATGTATATTTCACATCAAAAGCTTTCGCGAAATTTTGACCTAAAAAATGAGATGTACCCGCTTGTAAAGCTTTACCATCTTGCATCAATGCTTCAATAGTATACGTATCTTCTGCTCCTGCAAATCTTTCACTTTCAGACTTATAGCCTTTCACTACTGGCATTGCCATAAAATTCTCTGCAAATTCAGCATAGATTTTTTGCATTTGAACTGCTTCTGATACTGCTTCAGTTTTAGTTGAATGTGCAGTATGTCCTTCTTGCCATAAAAACTCAGCTGTTCTCAAAAATAATCGAGTTCTCATTTCCCATCGAACAACATTAGCCCATTGGTTAATTAGTAAAGGTAAATCTCTGTAGGATTGAATCCATCCTTTATAGGTATTCCAAATAATAGCTTCAGAAGTCGGTCTCACAATGAGTTCTTCTTCTAACTTAGCTTCTGGATCAACTCTAAGCTTACCTACGTTATCCGGGTCATTTTGCAATCGATAATGCGTAACTACGGCACATTCTTTAGCAAATCCTTCTGCATTTTTTTCTTCAGCTTCAAACAAACTTTTTGGAACAAATAAAGGAAAATAAGCATTTTGATGTCCTGTCTCTTTGAACATTCTATCTAACTCTGCCTGCATGTTCTCCCATATTGCAAAACCATAAGGCTTGATAACCATGCAGCCTCTTACTGCAGAATTTTCAGCTAGATCTGCTTTCTGTATAATTTCATTATACCATTTAGAATAGTCTTCTGCTCTCTTTGTTAACTTCTTACTCATAATCCAAACTTTGGCACAGATGTTGTTAATAATATGTTATTAAATTTATTGTAAATTTGATGTAATGTAAAATACGAAAGCAAAATTAAAGCATTTTAAGCATAGAGAATAAAAAAAAATTGCTTTTTAGTTATTAATACTGTTTTTTTATTAACACTAAAAAAAATATTATGAAATTAAATTACCAACACAAGCCAAAGCAATCTCACCTGCTATTTCTTTATGTACTCATTTTGACAACATCATGTACTGTCTATCAAAATGTCCCTGATGCTGATGGTATTTATTCTCAAGAAACAAATAGAACAAGAATCATTGTTGACAACAGCAAAGAATATCAAGAAAATGAAAATAAATACTTCACGAGAGAGCTTGAAAGAATTGACTACATTAATGGGTCAGATATTCTAACTGATATAGAAACATATAGCTCAAATGAGGGTAAAGTGAATAACTCTTCTGAAGACACAAACTCCTATAACACAAATAGTGCTTGGGGAAATTCAGATAGTGATCAGGTAGTTATTAATCTAAACTTAAATAATGTTGGATATGGATTTAATAATTATTGGAATTTTTATGACCCATATAACACTTATGGTTATTTAAACCCTTGGAATAGAAGGGCTTGGAGATTTGGATGGAGAGGTGGTTTAGGTGATCCTTCATTTTGGCCAGGTTATGGATATTTCCAACTTCCATATTTCAACCCTTTTTTCAATGGTGTTTATGGTTATGCTTACTTTAACTCAGCAAATTATTATGGTTATGGTCACTTAAACAATAGATATAGAAATTACAATTATGGCAGAAGAAATTATTCTTACACTGCATTGAGTTCAAGAAATTATATAAATTCTAGAAGAGTAAACAATAGTAATAGAAGAGTAACTTTCTCAAACAGAAGATCACAAAATACTACTAGAGATATTAATATTGATGATTTAGCTGATAGATTAAGGTTAGATAAAAACAAAATCAAAGTCTACAGCCAAACAAAAAACGTACCTGCTCAAAGTAGACGTTCAAGTAATGTTGCAAAAAATTCTACGATTCGTTCAGGTAACAAATCAAATAATAGATCAAGATATAAATCAAATTCCTCAAGAACAAGGAGCAATAACTCTCCGAGAAGTTCATCAATTAGAAGCAGTAATTATTCTCGAGGTAGTAGCTCGTCATCGTCAAGAAACTCATCAAGAGGTAGAAGTTCATCATCAAAAAGTTCTTCAAAAAGAGGCAGTTAAAATTTAATCAAATTTTTATGAAAAAAATTATTTCTTTTGTGGTTTTTGCTGCACTTACAAGTGCGTCTTATTCCCAATCACTTGGTTACCAAAATATAGCTACAATGTTTTCAAGAAACGATGAAAATGGTAGTGCTAGATTTGTTGCTATGGGTGGAGCTTTTGGAGCCATAGGGGGTGATGTATCATCCATGACAATAAACCCTGCTGGAATATCAGTTTTTAATGGTAATAATGCTGCAATAGCTTTCCAAATTCGAAATACAGAAATCGCAACAACTTATTATGATAATATCTTAACAACTCAAGAAGATTTTTTCAACATATCAAATGCAGGAGCAGTACTTACATTTGAAAACAACATAGACAATGAATGGTCTAAATTTGCTTTTGGAGTCAACTTTAGAATTACAGCTGATTTTGAAAATCGATTTAATGCAAAAGGGAATAGTGGTTTTTCTTCTTTTGATAATTTTCCTCTTGATGAGAGCCAGATCCCAATTGTTTACAATATTTCAGAACGTCAGGAATTCTCAAACTTTTATAATGGTGAACTTTCAGAATTAAACTTTGTTTTCTCTGGAGTTTATCAAGAAAAACTTCATATTGGAGCTGGATTAAACTTTTATGACATAAACTTTAGTCAACAAATAGTTTTAAAGGAGAACAACAGTGATGGGTTTGAAAATACATTAACCTCAAGATTTTATCAGGAAAATTTTACAAACGGTGTCGGTTTCTCAATGAGTGCTGGTTTTATATATAAACCTACAAAAGCTTTTCGCATTGGTTTAAGTTACCAATCACCAACATGGTACACAGAACTCTTAGAAAATACTAATATTATTAACAATGATGGTTTTTTTGGAGATACTGAAATTGAGGTAAGTAATGATGATGTGATTTATGATAATACTTTTGGGGGCAATTTACCTTTCCAGGAACTTCTATACAAATTACGAACACCAGCTAAAATGACAGTAAGTTCAGCAATAATTTTCGGAAAAGCAGGTTTGATTAGTTTAGATTACTCCTCTAAAAATTATAATGGACTATATCTATCTGGTGACGATTTTTCACAAGAAAATTTATTTTTTGACAATCAATTAAAAAGAGCTAATTCTATTCATCTTGGAACGGAATGGAGAATTAATCAATTAAGTTTGAGGGGCGGTTTTCAATATGAGGAAAGCCCATATACAAATACAGTTTTATCAGATAATCTAGAAACTTATTCTTTTGGCTTAGGATATAATTTTGGATCAATTAAACTTGAATTAGCCTATAGAAAAAATAATAAAAACGAACAATACAACTTTTATTCTCAATACAATCAAGTTGAACCAGCACAATTAGACATTGACAACACGGTAATTACGATTGGGTTTTCTGTAAATATCTAAATAAATAAAAATATTTTTTGAAATAAACCTAATGTTTTTCAACTTCCATTTTTATTGCTATTTAACATATCTATTCATTTTTTTGCATTAATTTTGTTCCTCATTTTTATCATTTCTAATGAATGCACAAAAAATCACAATTCAATCAACCAACAACGAAAACATTTTAAAATTTGTAAGCAATCAAATATTAATAAATGGTGGTAGTTATGAATTTAACAATATTGATGAAGCTAAAAACTCTCCCTTAGCTCAACAATTATTTTATTTACCTTTTGTTAAAAAAATATTTATTACTGCAAATTTTATTGCTATTCAACGATTTAATATTGTAGAATGGATTGATGTTCAAGAAGAAGTTAAAGAACAAATTGAAGACTATTTTCTTTCGGGCGGCATAGCTATTAAGGAAGATATTAGTTCAAGAAAAAAAGAGGCAATTGAGGTGTATGCAGAAGCGACCCCAAATCCTTCTACTATGAAATTTGGAACTAATAAATCTTTAACAACAACAGATGTTGAATATAAAAATATAGAAGAAGCAAGTAAATCTTCTCCCTTGGCAAAAGCTTTATTTGGGTTTCAATTTGTAAAAGAAGTGTTTATTTCTGAAAATTATATCTCCATCACTAAGTTTGATATTATTGAATGGAATGATGTTTACGCTGAAATTAGAAATTTTATAAGTTCATATCTACAAGAGAATAAAACCATAATTAAAGAACTTCCTAAATCAATCGAGAAAACAAACAAACCCACTACTAAAGAAGTTGATGCTGATGAATTAGATGGGACTCCTGCTAAAATTATAGCTATTTTAGATGAATATATTCGTCCTGCAGTTGCATCAGATGGAGGGAATATAGCCTTTAAATCTTATGATCAGGATACTAAGATTGTAAGTGTAATTTTACAGGGAGCTTGTAGTGGATGCCCCTCCTCCACCATTACTTTAAAAAATGGTATAGAAACAATGCTACAAGAAATGCTTCCTAATGAAATTAGTCAAGTAGTAGCTATTAATGAGTAAATCAATATCAAGCGCTGATAGATAAAAATAATGTCTAAAATAATTAAACCTTATAAAGATTCCAAGCTCGGTAAAAAAGAGCAAGTTGCCACAATGTTCAACAATATATCGAAAAACTATGATGACTTAAATAGAGTAATATCATTTGGAATAGATGTTAGTTGGAGAAAAAAAGTGGTGAATATTATTTCAAAAAATAATCCTCAACAAATCCTAGATATTGCTACTGGAACAGGAGATTTAGCGATAATGATGTCTGCACTTCAACCAAAAAAAATTATTGGTTTAGATATTTCAGAGGGCATGTTAGCAGTAGGGAAAGAAAAAATATCCAAAGCAAAATTAAATGATAAAATAGAAATGATTGTTGGCGATTCAGAAAATATGCCTTTTGAAGACAATACTTTTGACGCGATCACTGTATCATTTGGTGTTCGTAATTTTGCTAACTTAGAAAAAGGCTTGCTTGAAATAAGGCGGGTTTTGAAGCCTAAAGGGACATTTGTTATTTTAGAGACTTCAAATCCAACAAAATTTCCTTTCAAACAAGGCTACAAATTTTATACTTCTTTTATTCTTCCAATTATTGGTAAATTATTTTCTAAAGATAAAATAGCCTATTCTTATCTAAGCGAATCTGCAAATTATTTTCCTTTTGGTGAAACCTTCAACAATATTTTGAAAAAAAATGGGTTTATTAATACAAACTATACCCCGGTTACTTTTGGGGTAGCTACCATATACTCTGCATCTAAATAATATGAAAAAAATAGTATTTTTTGTTGTTTGTCTTTTACTTGTGCTTCCTGTATCTTCACAAAAAAGAAGGAATGTGGATAATCTACCAACTTTTGATGATCCAAAAATTCATTATGGTTTTTATTTAGGTATAAACCAAAATGACTTTAAGGTTGATTATAGACCAAGTAATTTTCCAAATACAGTTATTGAAATAAAACCAACTTCAGGGTTTAATGTTGGTTTAATTACAGATTTAAGAATTCATAAAAATATAAACTTGCGTTTTGAACCCGGTTTAATAAGCAATTCAAAATCTATTTTCTTCAATAATAGTTCATCATTACTTACAGAAAGAGATAGTGTGCGTGAAATTGGATCTACTTATTTACACCTCCCATTAGTCTTAAAATTTAGTACTGATAGGTGGAATAATGTAAGGCCTTATGTACTTGCTGGTGTATCCTACGACCATAACTTTTCTAGTAATCAAGATAACTCTGACGATAATTATAGTGGAGAATTTAGGATGAAAACCAAAAACTTTATGTACGAAGTTGGTTTTGGTATAGATATATATTTATCCTACTTTAAATTTTCACCATCAATTCGAGGGCTTTTTGCCATGAACAGAGAACTTATTGATGACAACAATAATGATAGTCCATGGACATCTCCAATTAATTCATTTGCTACACGGGGTGTTTTTATAAATTTTTCTTTTGAATAAATTTACCTTCTAAATTCATTTAATAAAATAGCTGTGGCTGTGGCAACATTTAAACTTTCAACTTGATTAGAATTACCATATCTTGGAATTGATATCTTATTGCTAATTAATTGTTTTAACCTGTCAGAAACACCATTAGCTTCGTTACCCATAACTAAAATTGCTGAGGCAGGAAGTTTAGATTTATGAATATTAACACCATCCATATCTGCTATAAAAATTGGGATGGAAACAGTTTGCAGGTACTCGGATAAGTTAAGATAAGATATAGATACTCTTGCTAAAGAACCCATAGTGGCTTGAACCACCTTTGAATTATAACAGTCTACTGTATCTTGAGAGCAAACAAGTTGTTCAACACCAAACCAATCACACAATCGAATTATAGTTCCTAAATTTCCAGGATCATTAATAGTGTCCAATGCAACGATTAAACCTGATGAATTTATCCTTTTTTGTGAAGGTATTTTAAATAGTGCAAGAACTTTATTTGGTGTTTTTAAACTACTTATTTTTTTTAATTCCTGATCCGACACTTGAATAAAACAATCTAAGGAAGAAAATTCACTTTCGGTGGAAAATATAATTTCTAATTCGAAAGATGATTCTAACAACTCTCGCACAACTTTTACTCCTTCAGCAATAAATAATTGATGTTTTTGTCGATACTTTTTTTGAGATAAACTAGTTATTAGTTTTTGATGGTTATTAGATAGTATCATTTAATAAATTAAAATTATTGTATGAGAATAATAGAAACTGTAGCTTGTATTTTTGTATACAACTAAAAAAATTATCTTAATAAAGAACTCAAAAGTAGTATTTTTGAGTTTATATTTTGGATGTAATTCATGAAAAAAATATTTATTTACTTTTTATTAACCTTATTTTTATCTGCTTGTAGCTCGGTAAAGAGAATAAATGGCACTAAATATTTATTGACCCAAAATACAATTATTGTCAATGATAAAAAAAATAACAATACAGATTTAACTGAGTTATTAGTTCAAAAGCCAAATAGCAGGACACTGGGACTACCACTGTCTTTATACTTTTACAACCTAGGAGATAATAATAAGCCAAAAAAAGCTTCAGACTGGGGAACTCTTAAACCAAAAACATACAATTTTATTAAAAATATTTTTTCTGAAAAGCAAAGTATCTCATTTGCAAACAGTATGATTGGTATAAATAATTGGTTTTTAAAAAATGGTCAAGCTCCAATAACCATTGATGATAAAAAAATTAAAAAAACAATAAATAATCTAACAGCTTACCACAAAAATAGAGGGTATTTTAGAGTAGAGGTAAACTCTAACAAGAAACTATTAAATAACAAGAGGGGTGAAATAGATTACATAATCAATACAGGTCGTCCAACGTATATAGATTCTATAAGAACAAAGATTAAATCACCTGTTTTAGATTCTTTATATCAATCAAAGAAGGCATTATCTTACCTGAAAACTGGAGAACAATTTATAGAGAGTAATTTTATCAAAGAAGCCAAAAGAATTACTAATCTGTTTAGAAATAATGGTATTTATCACTTTACAGAAAATGATCTAGGCTATTACAATATCGATACAGCCAATACTAACAATTACAAAACAAATATTGATCTTGTTATTTTTGATAAAAAAAGAATTTTAAAAACAAATGGAGATTATATTTTAAAATCCTATAGGATTCAGAAAATTAGAAAAGTGACTGTTTTTACAGATTATTCATTTTCCAAGAAAGACAATCCTAATTTAGACTCTACCAGCTATAAAGGGATTACTTTTCTTGCTCACAATAAAATAAAGTACAACCCTAAACTTTTATCAGAATCTATTTTTATAAGGCCTAATGAAGTATATGCTGATTCTCTCAGGAACTTGACAAGAAAACATCTTAAATCATTAAGAAACTTTAAAGTAATTAATATTAAATATGAACCCGTAGATAGTCTAAATAATGAGCTCGATGTCTCAATTCTACTTACACCTTTGGATAAATTTAGTTTAGACTTAGAAACTGAGCTTACACACTCAAATATTAGAGACCTTGGAGTTTCAGCTAAGTTCTCCATAGTAAATAGAAATATCTTTAAAGGTGCTGAAATTTTTAAACTTTCATTTTTAAGTTCGTTTTTTAATGCTTCCCAAGATGCAAATAAAGAAGAACAATTTTTTAATTCATGGGAAATTGGAGCAGATATGTCACTGGAAATTCCTCGATTTGTTGCGCCTTTTGGAATCAATAAATTTGTTCCAAAAAGAATGTCTCCAAGAACTATCTTTTCATTGGGAACTAGTATTCAGCAAAACATTGGACTAGATAGAGAAACCTTAACAGCATTAATGAGTTATAAATGGCAATACAATGCAAAAAAAACAATTCAATTAGATATTTTTAACACTCAATATGTACGAAACTTAAGGATCGGGAATTACTTTGATATCTATAATTCTGAATACATTAAACTAAATTCTGTTGCAAAAGAGTTTTACAACAACCCTGGCTACAATTTAGAAAGACAACAAGAAACTGTTTCATTTATGAGTACAGTCTTTAATGACCCCAATTTTTTGGTTAATAACCCAGATTCCTACAGAAATAATTTAAATATTTTAGATCGATATAATATCATAACATCAGACTTTTTAATTCCAACAATTGCATATTCATTTACCTACAATAACCAGAATGACTTTAGAGATAATAATTTTTCATTTTTTAAGATTAGAGTTGCTAACTCAGGAAACATAGGTGGGTTATTATCAAATAAAAAAAACAATAATAACCGAAAAACTATTTTTAATATTCCATTAGCTCAGTATTTTAAAACAGATATAGAATATAAAAAGTTTTGGGAAATAGACGACACCTCAGTTATTGGTTTTAGAAGTTTTATTGGCGCAATTATACCTTACGATAATTCTGCAATACCTTTTACTAAAAGTTATTTTGCAGGAGGTTCAAATGACATAAGAGCATGGCAAACCTATGACTTAGGGCCTGGAAATAGAAATTCTGGATTAGAATATAATATTGGAAGTCTAAAATTTTTAACTAGCGCAGAATATAGGTTTGATTTGTTTGGAAGTTTGAAGGGAGCTTTATTTGTTGATGCTGGTAATATATGGGATATTACAAATTCAATATTTGCAGAGGAAGAAGCAAAATTTAATGGAATTAATTCAGTTAAAGATATCGCAGTTGGATCTGGTTTTGGACTCAGGTATGATTTTAGTTTTTTGGTATTTAGATTAGATCTTGGTTTTAAAATGCACGAACCTTATCTAGAAACAAATAAATGGTTTAGAAATTACAATTTTTCCAATGCTGTATATAACATTGGAATAAATTATCCATTTTAAACTAGTTTACTTTTTTCCCTACAACGATTTCGATGATTTTTAAGCTCATCTGTCACTAAATCGTATACTCCTAGCTATTTTTTGATTACTTTTGATGCCTTAATTTCAATCATTTAAAAAAAATAAAATGAGTCACAATATAAAACCAGGAGTTGCTACTGGAGATGAAGTTCAAGCTATTTTTAAACTTGCAAAAGAAAAAGCATTTGCTTTACCAGCTGTAAATGTTGTAGGTTCAAATACGATCAATGCGGTACTAGAAACAGCAAAAGAACTAAATGCTCCTGTAATTATTCAATTTTCTAATGGAGGGGCTCAATTTAATGCTGGGAAAGGCCTATCTAATGAGGATCAAAAAGCAGCAATAGCAGGAGGGGTAGCTGGTGCAAAACATATCCATTTATTAGCTGAAGCATATGGAGTCCCAGTAATTCTTCACACAGACCACTGTGCTAAAAAGCTATTGCCGTGGATAGATGGTTTGTTAGAAGCAAGTGAGGAACATTTTGCAGCTACTGGAAAACCTCTTTATAGCTCTCATATGATTGATTTATCTGAAGAGCCAATTGAAGAAAATATTGAGATTTGTAAAACCTATTTAGCACGAATGTCTAAAATGGGAATGACTTTAGAAATTGAATTAGGAATTACAGGAGGTGAAGAAGATGGCGTAGACAATTCAGATGTAGATGTATCAAAATTATACACACAGCCAGAGGAAGTAGCTTATGCTTATGAGGAGTTAATGAAGGTTAGCCCTCAATTCACAATTGCTGCAGCTTTTGGAAATGTTCATGGAGTTTATAAACCTGGAAATGTGAAATTAACCCCAAAAATTCTAAAAAATTCACAAGAATATGTTTCTCAAAAATATAATCTTGCTCACAATACAATTGATTTTGTATTTCATGGAGGATCAGGTTCTACTATAGAAGAAATTAGAGAATCTATTGGCTATGGGGTTATCAAAATGAATATTGATACTGATTTACAATATGCTTTTACCGAAGGAATTCGAGATTACATGCAAGGTAAAGCAGATTATTTAGCAAATCAAATTGGAAATCCCGATGGTGCAGATCAACCTAATAAAAAGCATTATGATCCAAGAAAATGGTTGCGCGAAGGAGAAGTTACTTTCAAAACTAGATTAAAGAAAGCTTTTGAAGATCTAAATAATGTAAATACATTATAGTTTAATAAAACTACAAGTATGAAAGTCTGTTTAAATTTTAAACAGACTTTCTTTTTTATTGGAAAGTTAAATATTAATCCATTAAATTTGTCAACTTGGTTTAAGTCAATATTTACTTAAATCAACAATACAAAACAGATGACTAACTAGTATTATATGGCTTGGTTTAAAAGAAAAGAAAAAGGAATTAATACGCCTACAGAAGCAAAAAAAGACACACCAAAAGGCTTGTGGTACAAGACACCTAGTGGTAAAATAATAGATACTGAAGAATTAAAACGCAACCTTTATGTAAGCCCAGAAGATGGCTATCATGTTAAAATTGGCAGTAAAGAATATTTCGAAATGCTCTTTGATGATAATAAATTTAAAGAATTAAACTCTAAAATTACATCGAAAGATCCTCTTAAATTTGAAGACACAAAAAAATATCCAGATCGACTAAAAGCTGCACAAGAAAAAACTAAACTAAAAGATGCTGTAAGAACAGCCGTTGGTAAATCTTTGGGTAAAGAAATTGTAATAGCGGCTATGGATTTTTCATTTATTGGAGGATCTATGGGAAGTGTTGTGGGAGAAAAAATTGCAAGAGCAATAGAGTATTCAATTCAAAACAAACTTCCCTTCTTAATGATTTCAAAATCTGGGGGAGCCAGAATGATGGAAGCTTCTTTATCTTTAATGCAATTGGTAAAAACCTCTGCTAAACTTGCACAACTTGCCGAAGCAAAAATACCCTATATCTCTTTATGTACAGATCCAACTACAGGAGGAACTACTGCTTCATTTGCAATGCTAGGAGATATTAATATTGCTGAGCCTAATGCTTTAATTGCATTTGCTGGACCTAGAGTTGTTAGAGATACTACTGGTAAAGATTTACCAGAAGGATTTCAACGCTCTGAATTTGTATTAGAACATGGATTTCTTGATGGAATTTATGAAAGAAAAAATTTAAAAAAGCAAATCAATCTCTACATAGATCTTATTGAAAATAAAGCCATAAGATCATAAAAAAATCTTGTCTAGGTTAACTTCTTCAAACATCTCTGTTGTAATAAGTTATCCCATTTCTTCACCTTTATTTATCACTATAAAATTTATAGGTTAACATATAAAATAATTGTACATTTGCCACGTCAGTGAAAAAATCGCTGATGTACATAAAAATCATTTAAATAATATTGGCATGTATTTGACAAAAGAAGTA
>CAJXSU010000038.1 GCA_913061465.1 uncultured Flavobacterium sp. | reverse complement strand
AGTAAACATTTGAAACATATTAGTAACATTACTAACGTTCCAATTATTTAAAGGTTGGTTAAATGACGTTGCGTTAATAAACATTGATGACATATTAGTTACGTTACTCACATCCCAGTTGCTTATATCTACATTAAAGATATCTCTTCCATCAAAGGCTCTATCCATATCAGTCACTTTACTCACATCCCAATCTGGCATAGCACCATACTCACTATTTGAGCATAATCCATCAACTGGATTAGTAGATAAACAATCGTTTATGGCTTGCTGAAAATTGGCATCTGTAAGTTGAGAATAAGATAAAGTTGAAAATAGAATTGCTAAAATTAGAAGAATTTTCTTAGTCATAAACTTACTTTAGGTTGAATAACAAACATACTAAAAGAAATTATTAATTAATCTCTGATTCATTATATATACAAAACAAACATCTTACAGGAAGAACAAAAAAATCTATCCTTTTTGAAAAAATATGAAAGAACCTAAAACATCATTAGGAGCAGGAATAGGATTAATTGTAGGAATAATTATTGGTAGTGCTACCAATAATATTGGCTTGTGGATAGCTTTAGGGTTGTGGCTTGATTTATTCTCTAGTTAATATATTATCTATGACTTGTCCTCCAACACCTTTTTGAATAATATTATTGTTATCTATTTTTTCTAAAATATAAGAGGTTGTACTTGATTGTATAGTTATTCCATATAGCCAGGGAATATTCCTTTATTAGTAATATAAGTTCCAACTGAACCGACTAAAGCATTTTTAGGTGAAAGATTCATAAAATTTCGAATTGAATATGTAGAGTTTATACCCGTACAATGTGCTCCTACAAAAAATCTTACACCTGATTCTTCCATCATTTTTGCAGTCCATTCTAACTTATTTTGACTAAGGTTTAATAAGTGAAATCCTCCAATTATTTTATAAATGGGTCTGTTCGGAATAATCTTTTGTACATAATCAAGAGTATTAACTAGTCCTGCGTGCCCACAACCACTTATCAAAACTATTCCATTATCTGTATCAAAAAATAATGACTGGTCTTCTGGAATAGTATCTTCTACTTTATTTCCATTTGAATCAACCATCTTACCTAATTCACTCCAATTTTTTTCATCGTATTTTCTTGGAATTTGACCTGTTGTCCATAAGCCAGGCATTATTTGTGAAGGACTTTGATGAGTTTTAAAATTAATTCCTAATTCCTCAAGAGTGTTCTTATTATTTAAAATATAATGGTCATTTCCTTTAGAATTTGGCCTTGAATAAAAAATTCCTTCTCCAATATGAGCATTTGAAAAAGAAGTCGGATGATTTAATTTTAAATTTATTAAACCACCTGTATGGTCTTTATGATTGTGACTTAAAAAAACATTATCAATATTATCAAGGTTTATCTTTAATTCTTTTGCATTCTGAATTACTGTTTTTTCTCTTGAACCAGTATCGAATAAAATTCTTTGTCCATCTGCTTCAATAATTGCTGAAAAACCCCATTCACCAATGTGAGTGTCAGACAACATAGTAGAAAGTATAGTAATTTTAAAATCTTTTATTTTAGAGTTCTGCCCAAAACTCAAAAGTGGAATAAACAGTAATAGTAGAATTAGTTTTTTCATAATACCTTATTTTAATTCAATAACAAAAATACAAAAAGAAATTATGGATTAATCTCTGATTCATTATATTTACGAAACAGAAATCTTACAGAAGAACTTAAAAAATCTATCTTTTTGAAAAAATATGTAATTAAATATACATTAGAGTTTATCGTTATTGTTTTAGGTATTTCTGTTTCTTTTTGGGTAAATCAAGTAGCTGTAGAAAAAAACGAAAATAAAGAACGAGTAAAAATTTTAACTCAACTAAAAACCGAAATTAAGGACATTAAAAAGTACACCAATGATCGAATGAAATACTGGCAAGACGATATAGATTTATATGCTATGTTTTTGAGCTCAGAATTTCAAATTAATGCTATTAAAGAAATTACCTCAAGTAAAAGCAGAGTTGAATATAATCTGATTTATTACAGAGATTTTGAACCCCCAATGAATAGATATATTTCTATTATTAATACTGGAAGTTTTAAGTTTATTAAATCTGAGGGAGTTAAAGAGGCACTTACTAGACTTCATACCATAAACTTCTCAAATATAAATACCTCGGTTCAATATGAAAAATTACTTAAAGAACATCTAATAGAAATCATTACAAAAAATCATCCTGAACTTTTCTTTGCGTCTAATGATTCTAAAATTAGTATTGAAGAATATTCAAAATTGTTGAAAATTGCTATAGATAAAAACCCAGTTTTAAAATCAAATTTAATCATTCAACAAAAGTATTTTGAAACTAAGAAATCTTTACTAATGCTGTATAAGTATACACTTGAAGAATTAGATTATGAATTAAATAAAACTCTAGAATACTATTAGTTTATTGATTTCTGCTTATCTATAACCAGGTCTCCTTTAGATGTTGTGAGTTGATCAAGTATAGTTTGCATATTAAAAAAGTCGTGTTCTTTTGCTATTTTACCATCTCTCATAGTTACTATGGTTGTACCAGATAAATCTAGATAATTACCTGATGCAGGTATTCCAAAAAAATCTCCGGTATGTTTTCCTTTGAAATTATAGTGTTTGATAAGTTTATTTCCTTGACCAAAAGTTTCCTTGATTTCCCACTCTATTTCTGTAAACCCACTTAAATAATTAGAATAAAAAGCTTTTGTTGCTTCTATACCTACAATATCACCATTAGCAGTAACAATAATACAATCTTCAGTGAAGTTTTTACTATTAATTACACTTGCATCTCTCTTATATAGAAAAACATCCCAAAGATTTACATACATTTCTATGTCTTTTTCTAATTGAGCGTTTGCATCGGCTACAGTGTCTTTTTTACTTTCAGTCTTGCAACTCGAGATTGAAATAAGTAAAACTAATAAGAATATTTTTTTCATTGTTATGTAAATTATATTGCAATATATAAAATAATTAATACCCTTGAAGTCTTGCAACATACTTTCCAATAACATCAAATTCTAGATTAACAATGGTTCCTTTTTTAAATCTAGAGAAACCCGTGTGTTCGTAGGTATATGGAATAATGGCAACACTAAACTGATTTTTTTCAGAATCTACCACAGTAAGGCTCACCCCATTTACAGTTATTGATCCTTTCTCTATGGTAATATTATTGGCTTCAGCAGAATATTCAAAAGTATAGAACCAACTTCCGTCATTTTCTGAAACTTGTGTACATATAGCGGTTTGATCTACATGCCCTTGAACAATATGACCATCTAATCTATCGCCTAACTTCATAGCTCTTTCAATATTAACTAGGTCATTTTCAGATAAAGTTCCCAAATTGGTTTTATCTAATGTTTCTTTTATTGCAGTAACAACATAGGTGTCATCTGTAATTTCAACTACAGTCAAACAAACTCCGTTGTGCGCAACACTTTGGTCTACTTTTAACTCGTTTGTAATGTCAGTTTGAATTGTAAAATGGGTGTTCCCTTTGTCATTTTGAATCTTTACAACGCGCCCTAATGTCTCAATTATTCCGGTAAACATGTCTATAAATTTAGTTACTTTTGTGATGTGCTAAAATAAACATATTAACTTTCAGATATGAATAAAAAAGATAAAATAGTAGTTGGAATCTCTATAGGAGATATAAATGGTGTTGGAATTGAAGTTATCTTAAAAACATTTGAAGACAAAAGAATGTTAGAGTTTTGTACCCCTCTTCTATTTGGTTCCTCTAAAGTTATTTCTACTCACAAAAAAATATTAAACATAGAAACCAATATTCACGACATTAAATCTATTGACCAAATTAAAGAGGGTCAGATAAACCTCTTAAATATTTGGAATGAAGATGTAACATTAGAAATTGGAAATGCAACAAAAATTGGTGGACAATATGCTTTTAAATCACTTAATGAAGCCACTAAATCATTAAAAAGAGGTGAAGTTGATTTACTCATTACAGCTCCAATTAATAAAGAAACGATTCAATCTGAAGAATTTAATTTTTCTGGTCACACAGAGTTTTTAGAGCGCAATTTAGAAGGAGAAAGTTTAATGATTTTAATGAATGATTTTTTAAGAATTGGACTTATAACTGGGCATATTCCCATCTCAAAAATAGCTGAATCGATTACCCCAGAACTCATAGAAAGTAAAGTTAAAATACTCAATAAATCATTAAAACAAGATTTTAATATCAATAAACCTAAAATAGCGGTCTTAGGGTTGAATCCACATTCAGGAGATAATGGAGTTATTGGACAAGAAGAAAACGAATTGATTAAACCTGCCATAAAATCAATTCATGAAAAAGGTATATTTGTTTATGGACCTTATGCAGCAGACGGGTTCTTTGGGTCAGAAGCCTACAAACAATTTGATGGTGTTTTGGCTATGTATCATGATCAGGGTTTAGCACCTTTCAAAGCACTTACTTTTGGTAACGGGGTTAACTTTACCGCAGGTCTTAATTATGTAAGAACGTCACCTGATCACGGAACTGCTTTTGACATCAGTGGAAAAGGGAAAGCGAACTCAGATTCTTTCAAGGAAGCTATTTTTACAGGTATTAAAATATTCAAAAACAGAAATGAATATAAAGAACTCACACAAAATGTTTTAAAGCCAAAAAAACAGCAAATATTTTGATGTTAAAAAGAATAAATTATTAAAACATTTTATTATATTTGCACGCTCAAATTCATTCGCTGTAATGTCAAACTTGAAACAATATAATATTCCTTTTATAGGGTTAAAGCAAGGAAAGCATTTATTTGAATATGAAATTGAGAATACGTTCTTTGAAGCTTTTAATTTTAATGAGTATAACAGTAGTAGACTTCAAGTTAAATTAGTTTTTGACAAAAAATCTACTTTTTTTGAATTAAATCTCAATGTAGAAGGGTTTGTTAATGTTGATTGTGACACCTCACTAGAACCCTACGAACAAGAAGTTAAAGGAAATATGCCTTTAGTAATTAAGTTTGGAACAGAATACAATGATGACAATGAGGAAATGATTATCATCCCTAATGAATATTTTGAAATAAACGTAAGTCAATTCATTTATGAATTAATTATTCTCTCTGTGCCCATAAAAAAAGTTCATCCAGATGTACTAAACGGCACGATGAATTCAGAGGCTCTTAACAAATTAAAAGAATTAGAAGTAAAAGAAAATAATTCTTCAGGAAACGAAGATAAAATAGACCCACGTTGGGATAAATTAAAAAGTTTAATTAAAGAAAAAAATACATAAAATGGCACATCCTAAAAGAAAAATATCTAAAACTAGAAGAGATAAAAGGAGAACACATTATAAAGCATCTGATCAGCAGATTGCAGTAGATCCAACAACAGGAGAGGCTCATTTATATCACAGAGCTCATTGGCATGAAGGGAAGTTATACTATAGAGGACAAATAGTATTAGAATCTTCATCTGCTGAGGCATAGTTAATTTCTAAAAAACAGAAAAAAACCCTCTTTTTGAGGGTTTTTTTCTGTTTTTGAACAAAAAATGGTTGTTTTGGCTTATTTTATTAAAAAAAACTAAAATAATTTTTACTACTTTAGTCACCCGATTGAAGAAAGGAATTAAGCGAAAAAAACCTTCTTATAATAAGTTATCATATGTCAAAAATAACTGCAGCAATTTCAGCAGTTGGGAAATACCTTCCTGATTACATTTTAACCAACAAAGAGTTAGAGACTCTTGTGGAAACTAATGATGACTGGATTACTTCAAGAACCGGAATTAAAGAAAGAAGAATCCTAAAAGAACCGAATCAAGGAACCTCTTTTATGGCTATTAGAGCTGCTAAAGATTTACTTCAAAAATCAAATGTAGATCCAAAAGAGATTGATATGGTTATTGTTGCAACGGCAACACCAGATCTACCAGTAGCCTCTACTGCAGTTTTTACCGCAACTGAAATAGGAGCAACAAATGCCTTTGCATATGACCTACAAGCAGCATGCTCAAGTTTTTTATACGGCATGTCTACGGCAGCTTCTTATATAGAATCTGGTAGGTATAAAAAAGTTTTACTTATTGGAGCCGATAAAATGTCTTCAATTATAGATTACTCAGATAGAGCTACCTGTATCATATTTGGAGATGGAGCGGGTGCTGTTCTTTTTGAACCAAATTCTGATGGGATGGGTCTTCAAGATGAATATTTGAGAAGTGACGGTTCTGGAAGAGAATTTTTGAAAATTGAGGCTGGTGGTTCTATTCTTCCTGTTTCAGAGGATACGTTAAAAAGTGGACAACATTTTGTGCATCAAGAAGGAAAAACTGTTTTTAAGTTTGCCGTCTCTAATATGGCAGATGTTGCAGAGAAAATGCTCATCAGAAACGGGCTATCAAACGATGATATAAGTTGGCTGGTTCCTCATCAAGCTAATAAGAGAATTATTGAGGCTACAGCTAAAAGAGTAAACGTAGACGCTTCAAAAGTAATGGTGAATATTCATAAATATGGCAATACTACTTCAGCAACTTTACCGTTACTGCTTGCAGATTATGAACATCAATTAAAAAAAGGAGATAATTTAATATTTGCAGCATTTGGTGGTGGCTTCACATGGGGGTCTATCTATCTAAAATGGAGCTATAATTCATAATATAAAAATAACTAAAACTAAGTATAATGGATATTAAAGAAATTCAAAATCTTATCAAATTTGTCGCTAAATCTGGTGCTAATGAAGTTAAGTTAGAAATGGAAGATATAAAAATCACCATTAAAACTGGTTCTGAAAGAACAGAAGTTACATACACACAGCCTGCTCCAATGATGGCAGCACCGCAAGTTATTCAAGCTGCTCCTGTTGAGACGCCTAGTGAAACCCCAAAGAATACAATTGCAAACGATTCGGAAAACGACTCTAAATACCTTACCATTAAATCCCCTATTATTGGTACTTTATACAGAAAACCTTCACCTGAAAAACCTTTATTTGTAGAAGTTGGAAGTACTATTAATGTTGGTGATACCGTTTGTATTATTGAAGCAATGAAGCTTTTCAATGAAATTGAATCTGAAGTTTCTGGAACCATTGTTAAAGTACTCATAGACGACTCATCTCCTGTAGAGTTCGATCAACCTTTGTTCTTGGTAGACCCATCTTAATCTTATAACTCAATTTTGATTTTATACTATTAAGGATAAAAAGATACAATTATGTTTAAAAAAATATTGATTGCCAATAGAGGAGAAATTGCTCTTAGAGTTATTAGAACTTGTAAAGAAATGGGGATAAAAACTGTAGCTGTTTATTCTACAGCAGACTCAGAAAGTTTACATGTTAAGTTTGCTGATGAAGCCGTTTGTATTGGCCCTGCACCCAGTGTAGATTCTTATTTAAAGATGTCTAATGTTATTGCAGCGGCAGAGATTACTAACGCAGATGCGATTCACCCGGGATATGGTTTTTTATCAGAGAATGCTAAGTTCTCTAAATTATGTGAAGAGCATGAAATAAAATTTATTGGAGCCACAGGAGAAATGATCGATCAAATGGGAGATAAGGCTTCAGCAAAGGCAACCATGATTTCAGCAGGCGTTCCCTGTATACCAGGTTCTGAAGGGATTATTAAAGATTTTCAAGAATGTGAAAAACTAGCAACTGAAGCAGGTTATCCTGTAATGCTTAAAGCAACTGCGGGTGGTGGTGGAAAAGGGATGAGAGCTGTTTGGAAAGCTGAAGAGCTCCAAGAATCTTGGGACTCAGCCCGTCAAGAAGCAAAAGCATCTTTTGGTAATGACGCCATGTATTTAGAAAAACTTATCGAAGAGCCAAGACATATTGAAATCCAAATCATTGGAGATTCTTTTGGGAAAGCTTGTCATTTATCTGAAAGAGATTGTTCTGTTCAAAGACGTCATCAAAAGTTAACGGAAGAAACCCCTTCCCCTTTTATGACTGATAAACTGAGAGATGAAATGGGGGAAGCAGCCGTAAAAGCCGCTGAGTATATTCAATACGAAGGAGCAGGTACTGTTGAGTTTTTAGTTGACAAGCACAGAAATTTCTACTTTATGGAGATGAATACACGGATTCAAGTAGAGCATCCAATTACAGAAGAAGTTATTAATTATGACTTAATAAGAGAACAAATTTTAGTTGCAGCAGGTGTGCCTATTACAGGAAAAAATTATTTGCCAAAACTACACTCAATTGAATGTAGAATTAACGCAGAAGATCCCTATCATAATTTCAGACCCTCTCCCGGGAAAATAACTACTTTTCATGCTCCCGGAGGACATGGAATCAGATTAGACACTCACGTATACTCGGGTTATACAATTCCTCCAAATTACGATTCAATGATTGCTAAACTTATAGTCACAGCACAAACAAGAGAGGAAGCAATCAACAAGATGAAAAGAGCACTTGATGAATTTATAATTGAAGGTGTAAAAACAACAATCCCTTTTCACAGGCAATTGATGGACCACCCTGACTATATCGATGGAAATTATACTACAAAATTTATGGAAAGTTTTGAAATGGTAGCCAAATAAGCTTTTAAGCTTACAAGAAACAATTAAAAGGAAGGTCATATATTATGTCTTTCCTTTTTTTTATATTTGTTGCTTACATTTTAACTTCTAAATAAAACTATATGGCTAGTAAAATTAAAATTGATGGTATCGATAAGATTATTATTAAAAGACTTGTTGAGGATGCTAGAACACCTATTTTATCTATCGCTAGAGAGGTAGGGATTTCTGGAGCTGCTATACATCAACGTTTAAGAAAATTAGAAAACTCTAATTTAATGGCAGGCTCAAAATTAATTTTAAACCCCAAGGCATTAGGATACACAACAACTGCATTTGTTGGTATTTTTTTAGATTCTGCAGCGATGTATTCATCTGCTATAAAAAAACTAAAACAAATTCCTGAGGTAGTTGAAAGCCATTATACAACTGGTAATTGGGCTATCTTGATAAAGATACTGAGTAAAAATAATGAAGATCTTATGTATTTACTCAACAATGATATTCAAAGAATAAAAGGCGTATCTAGAACGGAAACATTTATATCACTTGACCAACAAATCAATAGACAAATTACGCTGTAAAAAAACAAAAAAATCAGTCAGACTTAAGTACTAAAAATTTAATATTAGTTGTTTTGTACAATTAAAAATTTTATCTTGTTGCTTTTAACCTATAAAACAATTTTAAAATGAAAAAAAGACTATTTAGTACACTAATTGCATTATTCAGTATTAATATTTTACTGGCTCAAATAGTTGTATTTACTCCTGTAAAAGTTGAGCAAGAAGATGTAGATCAATTTTTAAATGTAGAAATGAATTACAGCAAAAAAATTGCACAAGATGCTGTAAACAATGGAAACCTTTTGGGTTGGGCTTTATTACAAAGCACTAATCCTGGGCCAGATGATTATAATTACATGTGGGTAAATGCTTATCCAGATATCAATACTGCTGCTAATGAAAACATGTGGTGGAATAATTCTGAAAAAGTAGTAGGAATTAAGCCTGATGTATTATTTAGTGATGGTTCAAAGTATAAATTTGACAGAAGTTATACCTATCAAATGAAATTGACAATTCCTAATGTTGCACCTGCCGGATACGTTCTTTTAAATTTTACTTCACCTGACGATGTAGATGCAGTTGCAGCGAGCGCTGAAAAATATGTACTCCCACATTTTAAGAAAAATATGGGTGATCATGGAATGGTAGGATGGGGAATGGCAACTAAAATAACCCCTCAAGGAAAAGACTATTCATCGGTTATGTTTTATGATTCGTATGATACTTTAGCAAATGCCATGAGACATCTTGCAGGAGAGGGTGTAATGAAAGGATTACCTTTTGATAAAATAGAAAAAGCTGTGTGGGAAATGAGACCTTTAATGAAAGTTATTGCCGGTACAGAAGCAAAACAATAAAACATATTTAAATGTAAAAAAGCCAAGACATATGTCTTGGCTTTTTTTGTACAGAAGGCGGGACTTGAACCCGCACGGGCATTACTGCCCATTGGATTTTAAGTCCAACGTGTCTACCAATTCCACCACTTCTGCATTGGTATTATTCAAAGAATAGAGCGAAAAACGGGATTTGAACCCGCGACCCCCACCTTGGCAAGGTGATGCTCTACCCCTGAGCTACTTTCGCGTAGTAGTATTTTAAAGAACTTCCATTCGTTAGAACGGGTTGCAAATTTAAAACAAAAAAGGAAACTACAAAGACTTTTAAAAATTATTTTAATTTTATTTTAACTGAATATTTAGTAAAACCTATGGGATTTCAATTATTATCAAATATCTTTGCATTCGATTTAATTTCTAATGAGTTTATCTACTGCTATCGACACCAAATTTTCCCTTAAGAAGGTCTTTTCAGACTACAAGCAACTTGCAAAAGTAGGTTTATCTCTAAGTGTTGTTTTTTCTTCCATAGCTGGATATTTATTAGCCATAGACGTTATTAATTATCAAGTTCTTTTCTTGCTAGGTTTAGGAGGGTTTTTAATGGTAGCTGCCTCAAATGCTTTCAATCAAATTATTGAAAAAGATACAGATGCTTTAATGAAAAGAACCATGAATAGACCTCTCCCAACAGGAAGAATGTCTAAGACTACTGCATTAATTTTTGCCATACTATTTGCAATTATTGGGCTTGGGATTTTATACAGTATTAATCCAAAAAGTGCACTTTTTGGAGCGATATCTATCTTTTTATACACTTGTGCATATACACCCATGAAACCTATTTCGCCTCTAGCTGTTTTTGTCGGGGCTTTGCCTGGGGCAATTCCATTCATGTTGGGGTGGGTTGCTGCAACCAATGAATTTGGAATAGAAGCTGGATTTCTATTTATGATTCAATTTTTTTGGCAATTTCCACATTTCTGGTCTATTGGTTGGTTACAATTTGAAGAGTATAAAAAAGCTGGTTTTATTATGTTGCCAATGGATAAAAAAGATCAATCTGCAACGAAACAGATTATTTTTTATACTATTATAATGATACTAGTATCTATAGCTCCAGTATTAAAAATGACAGGAGCTTTTTATATACATCCAATTACTGCTTTTATTATAGCTCTTCTTGGACTAATAATGTTATACTATGGCATTTTACTTCACAAAAAACAAACCAATATTGAAGCAAGAAAATTAATGTTATCAAGTGTCATATATATCACAATGATTCAAATTATATACGTAATCGATAAATTTTTACACTAACAATATGAATATTAGCGAAAAAGACTTAGAGAAAGAGTTAATCATAGGAAAGAAAAAATCTGCAAAACCGATGTTATGGGTTTCCATGATTAGTATGGTTATGTTTTTTGCAGGGTTAACAAGTGCCTATGTAATTAGTATGAGAAGGGATGACTGGGTCACTTTTGAATTACCTGATGCTTTCTATATCAGTACACTACTCATTATACTGAGTAGCATAACAATTAGTATCTCTCAAAACCTTATCAAAAAAGATAAAAGAGAACTATCTATTGCATTTTTATTAATCACTTTTGCTCTAGGTATAGCCTTTGTTTGGCAACAATATGCTGGTTTTGAAGATTTGAGAAATGCAGGCTTGTTTTTTACAGGGCCTACAAGTACAGTTTCAACATCTTTTATCATTGGAATCACCTTAATGCATGCATTCCATGTATTTGCCGGGATTATTGTACTACTTGTAGTAATTTATAATCATTTTAAATATAAATACACATCAAATGATTTACTAGGGTTAGAACTCGGTGCAATCTTCTGGCATTTTATAGATGTTTTATGGATTTATTTATTTTTCTTTTTCTATTTTATTAGATGATAAAATTGATTAATTTTGCCACTTATTAAAGAATTTTTATATTAAAAAATATGGAGTCAAACATTGCTGTAACTAATGAAAAGAAACCTACATGGGGAGGTGGAGGAGTAAAACCTTTTGGAGCCAGTTATGGAAAAATGATGATGTGGTTCTTTATCGTATCTGATGCCTTAACATTTTCTGCATTTTTAGCCGCTTATGGTTTAACTCGTTTTAAATTTATTAACTCATGGCCAATAGCCGACGAAGTATTTACTCACGTACCTTTTGTTCATGGTGAATTTCCAATGATTTATGTCGCATTTATGACATTTGTCTTGATTGCTTCATCGGTGACCATGGTGTTAGCCGTAGATGCTGGACACCAAATGAATAAGAATAAAGTAACGGTTTATATGCTGCTTACAATTATTGGAGGTATTATTTTTGTAGGTTCTCAAGCTTGGGAATGGAATACTTTTATTAATGGATCATATGGAGCTGTAAAAACTACAGATGGTAAAATTCTGCAATTCACTAAACAAAGTGGAGTTGATAAAGACGGGAATGCAATATTCAAACAAATTGCTCTTGCAGACTTTGTTGTTGGCGACAGAGGAAATGCCAGAGTACAACATACAAAAGGGAATGGATTGTGGTTTGAAGATGAGGGAACAATTTCACAATATTCCATTGCTCAAATTATAAGCTCTTATGAAGGAAACCCAGATATCCAAATAAGAACAGAATTAATTGATTTAGACAAAAAACAAAAAAAAATTCTCAGTAGAGAAAAAGGAGCTGAAGAACTCGCTAAAACTAGATTAATTGTAGAAGGAGCTAATCTAGAAGTTAACGAATATGGAAACACAATTTTTGCTGACTTCTTTTTCTTCATTACTGGATTTCACGGTTTTCACGTTTTTTCAGGAATCATCTTTAATATTATTGTTTTCTTTAATGTTATTGTTGGAACTTATGAAAAAAGAGGGCATTATGAAATGGTTGAAAAAGTAGGATTATATTGGCACTTTGTTGATTTAGTTTGGGTATTTGTATTTACATTTTTCTACCTAGTTTAATTTTTAATAATAGTACACATGGCACACGCACAATCACATACAAAAAGAATCTGGAATGTATTCTGGATACTTTCGGCAATTACAATTGTAGAAGTTATATTGGGTATCTATAAACCAGATGTTCTTCATTTAACAAGTTTCTTAGGAACTAGTCCTTTAAACTGGCTGTTCATTATTTTAACGCTAGCCAAAGCTTACGGGATAACATGGTCATTCATGCACATGGAGGGTGAAAAAACATGGTTCAGGAGAGCTGTTGTTTGGACTGCAGTATTTTTAATTATTTACTTAGTAACTCTTTTACTTATAGAAGGAGACTACTTATATAGTACATTAGCACCCTTGGTGCGTTGGTAACAACATATAATCAAGGTGGTTTTTAACCGCCTTTTTTTATCACTAATTATGAAAATTACGAAAAAACGATTTGTACTTATAGCATTGTTTGTGTTTCCTTTGCTGTTTTTTATAATTCTTTCTACAGGAATTAATAACTTTAAGAAATTACCTACGCTAACAAAGACAGTTTCCTTACATGTACTTGAAGATTCAATTTCTCTTACTGATCATGTTACCGTGTTATGTTTTTTAGGAAATAATGTTGCAACAAAAAAAGGAGGGTTTTTTAATTTAAATCAAAAAATTTATAAAGAATTTTACGGATACAGGCCTTTTCAAATTATCGCTGTGTATCCAAAATCATCTGAAAATGATGTTGAAAAATTAAAATCTGATTTAGGCGCTTTTACAGATATGTCTAAATGGAACTTTTTAGCTATGAATAAAGAAACTATTCAAAGGTTGCACAAAAATTTAAAAACTAAAAAAACTTTAGACACCTCTTTGTATTCTAATCGAGTATACCTTCTAGACAAAGAACTTAACCTAAGAGGAAGAGATCAAGAAGGAGATGATGAAAATCAAATCATGTTTGGCTATAACATCGAATCTGTTGCTGAGCTGAATAATAAAATGGAAGATGATATCAAAGTTTTGCTTTATGAATATAGAGCAGCTTTTAAAAATAAAAATAAAGCAGACAGAAAAAACTAGTTATATGAGTAAGAAGAATTCATATATAGGCATCTCTTTTATCATTCTAATATTTGGTATTTATGTGGTAAGGAATCTTGATGATAGAATCTCAAATGAAACCATTATAGACGATAATAGACTTAATAAAACACAAAAAAGTAATACAGATAACGAAAGCCAATTATTTGTTTACAACAAAGTTCCTTCGTTTGAATTTATAAATCAACATGGCAAAACTATTAATAACGAAACCTATCAAGGAAAGGTGTATGTTGTAGAATTTTTCTTCACCACATGCCCTACTATCTGTCCTCTAATGAATGAGCAAATGTTATTAATTCAGCAAGAGTTTGCAGAAAATTCAAATGTTGGGATAGCTTCAATATCTATTACACCAAAAATTGATACTCAAGAGGTCCTGAAAAATTATACCGTTTCTAATAGTATCACTCACAAAAACTGGCACCTTTTAACTGGAAAATCAGAAGAAACCGTTTTTAATTTATCTAATAATGGCTTTAAATTATATGCTGGAATAGACAAAAAGATAGAACACGGTGGTTTTGAACATTCTGGTTTATTTGCTTTAGTAGATAAAAAAGGAGTGATCAGGTCACGAAAAGATTCACAAGGAAATCCAATACTTTATTACAGGGCTATTGAAGAAAATGGATTTCCAAATCAAATAAACGAGTTAATAGAAGATATAAAAATACTACTAGATGAATACTAACGAATTAACAGAAAAAAAATATAAAAGAGGAATTACAATTCTTTCAATTATTATTCCAGTTGCTGTAGCAGCTCTATTTGGTATTAATCTTAGAGCATTGGGATTTGATGTTGAACCTCTTAGTTTTTTGCCTCCTATTTATGCTACAATAAATGGTATCACTGCTATTTTATTAATTGCAGCTGTAATAGCAATAAAAAAAGGTAAAAAAAACCTTCATGAAAAGTTAAATACACTTGCAATAGTTTGTTCTGTATTATTTCTTGTCATGTACGTTGCTTACCATATGACGTCAGATTCTACTACTTTTGGTGGAGAAGGAATTATAAAATATTTTTATTATTTCATTTTAATCACTCACATTGTATTATCAATAGTAGTGATTCCCTTTGTATTAGTTACATTAATGAGAGCAAAATTTGGAAAATTTATTGAGCATAAAAAAATTGCAAAAATCACCTTTCCACTTTGGTTATATGTTGCAATAACAGGTGTTATTGTTTATCTAATGATATCTCCATATTATGCTTAATCATTTTAAATATTTACTTGTATTTGTGTTTATA
This sequence comes from uncultured Flavobacterium sp., assembly GCA_913061465.1. Classification (GTDB taxonomy): domain Bacteria; phylum Bacteroidota; class Bacteroidia; order Flavobacteriales; family Flavobacteriaceae; genus Polaribacter. The sequence continues at coordinate 7,740 of CAJXSU010000038.1, read as the reverse complement.
TTTTTGAACACATCTTATTCTTTTTCTCAGTGTGCAATGTGTAAAGCTGTTGTTGAAACTGGAGACGTTACAATGGCAGAAGGTATTAATAACGGCATTACTTATTTGATGGTGTTTCCGTACCTATTAATTGGTGTGTTGTTCTTCTTTATCTATAGATATAAAAAAGGTGTTAAAAATTAACATTTCAATAAGAGCCGTTACGTGTAACATATTTTAATTTTGATCGTCTTATGGGAAGCGATTGAAATCGAAATAGCGATTAACATGAAGAATGTTCTGAGAACACAAAAAATAAAACACCTGAAATGAAAATAAAATTTTTACTACTTGCATCAATTTTCATAATATCTAATGGGTATTCACAAGAAAAATGGTCATTAAAAAAGTGTGTAGATTACGCGCTAGAAAATAATATTTCAATTAAGCAAAGTGCGCTTAGTATTTCTCTTTCAGAAAGAGATGTTGCCATTACTAAAGGTAATTTTTTACCAACCATTGGAGCAAGCTCTAGTGGAGGAATTAACTCTGGACTATCACCAGACCAAACAGGAGTATTAAAGAATACTACCAATTTTAACGGGCGGTTTAACCTTGGAGTAAATGGTACTATATTTAATGGATTTAGAAATTTAAATTCTTATAAACAAGCTCAATTGGGAATAGAATCTAGTAAGCTAGATCTAGAAAAAGCGCAAAATGATGTTTCTTTATTTGTTGTTAATGGGTATTTAAATATTCTTTTTGCAAAAGAGAATTTATTAGTGGCCAAAGTTCAGGCTGAAATTAGCAAAAAACAAGTTGAAGCAGCTAGCCAGAGATTTGAGGCTGGTATTATTCCTAAAGGAGATCTTTTAAATTCTAAATCTACAGCTGCAAACGATCAACAAAATGTAATCGCTCGTGAAAATACACTCACAATTGCATTACTGAATTTAGCTCAATTACTACAAATATCTTCAGTAGGTTTTGATGTTGAAGATATGAATGTAAATTCACCTTCCAGTCTTTTATTGTATGAATCATCTGAAGTTGTTTATGAAAAAGCATTAACCAACCAACCTCAAATTAAAAACGCAGAATTAGGCATTCAAAACGCAGATTTAAATATAGAATTATCTAAAGGAGCTTTTTTACCTAGCCTGAGTTACAATGTAAGTGGTGGAACTTCCTATTTTAATCAAATGAATAATCTATTCCCTGGACAAAAAAATGAATATTTCTTTCAACAAGTTCTTAGAGACAGAGTTACTTATGGGGTATCGCTATCTTTAAATATCCCTATATTTAATAGATTTCAAACCAAAAATAATGTTGCAAAATCTTATATTAATAGAGAATTGTCTCTGTTAAACTTAGACAATCAAAAGCTTCAACTACAACAAACTATTGAGCAAGCATTTGCAGATGCTAAAGCTGCCTCAAAAACTTTTGAAGCAGCAACCATATCATTAAGTGCTCAAAGAGAAGCTTTTAAAAATGCGCAGGAAAGCTATAATTTAGGGGCAAGTACTTTATTTGACTTTGATTTGGTCAGAACTCGTTTGGTAAGTGCAGAATCTGCTTTAATTAGAGCAAAATATGATTTTGTATTTAAAACCAAGGTGCTTCAATTTTATTACGGAAATTTTAATCTAGATTAAACAAACACCTATTAGATAAACGGCAACTTTTGGTTGCCGTTTTTTTATACTTTATCTTTACACAAAAAGTTTTTGAGTACTATATTACACATAGAAACCTCTACTAAAAATTGCTCTGTTAGCATAGCAAATTGTGGTGAGCTAATCAGTTTGAAGGAAATCAATACTGGAGAGTATTCACATGCAGAAATGCTCCACCCATTAATTAATGAAGCTTTATTAGAGAGCAAGCTAACCATTAAAGACATTGAAGCTATTGCTGTAGGCAAAGGCCCAGGATCTTACACTGGATTACGTATTGGTGTTTCTGCGGCAAAAGGATTATGTTTTGCTAACGACATTCCTTTAATTTCTATTAATTCTTTGGAAATTTTAGCGCAAAGCATAACTATAGACAGTGGTCTTATTATCCCTATGATAGATGCAAGAAGATTGGAAGTTTACGCTGCCATTTATGACAAAAACCACAATATTGTTAGAGAAACAAAAGCTGAAATAATTGATTCACATTCTTTTTTAGATGAATTACAAAACCAAAAAGTTTATTTTTTAGGTGATGGTGCAAAAAAATGTAAAGAAATTATTCTTCATGAAAATGCCGTTTTTACAGAAAATGTGTTTCCTTCAGCTAAAAAAATGGCTACTATTTCTTACCATAAATTTAAGAACGAGAGTGCTGAAGACGTTGCATACTTTGAACCTTTTTATTTGAAAAACTTTGTAGCAACTCAGGAAAAAAAGAAAATTTAAATACCCTATTCCCTTTGTTATCTCAATGTTACCTTATTTTTAATAGAATTTTAATAAATGTAAAATATTGGGTTTAGTTTTTCAAATTCCTTAACCATAACTTTAATTTTTAAAAACTTTTTGTTCATAAACTTTCTAGATATTTGAGTAATCTTAAAGATTAATTAAAAATCATAATTATTAGTTTTTGTCGATTAGTAGTATTGATTTATAAACTGCCTTTGGCCAAGGCAGTTTTTTAATAATTACGAAACATTAAATTAACATTAGTATTGGTTATTTGCAGTGACAAAAACTAATACATACAAATGAAATTTAATTATCTGGTTATTTGCGCAACTTTATTTATTTGCTCAAACCTAAGCTCTCAGGAAACAAGTACTCCAAAATTTGGTAAAGGTCTTTTTAATTTAATTGGTAAAGACAGTTCATTCTCCATGAACGTAAGTGCTAGAATGCAAATGTTGGGAACATCAAATTGGGATGTTAATAATGGTTTATCCAATCCAACTTCTAATCTATTGGTTAGAAGAGCTCGTTTAAAATTTAGTGGTTTTGCTTATTCTCCAAAATTAAAATATAAGCTAGAATTGGGGCTTTCTAATAGAGATATTGGAAAAGCTTCCTCATTTACTAATGAAGCTCCTAAATATATTTTAGATGCTGTAGTAAAATGGAATTTTTCTGGAAATTTTGTGCTTTGGTTTGGCCAGACGAAATTACCTGGAAATAGAGAACGTGTTATCTCTTCAGGAGACTTACAGCAAGTAGATCGTTCTTTATTAAATAGTAGATTTAATATAGACCGTGATATGGGATTCCAATTAAGACATCACTTTAATCTTACAGAAAAGTTTATTGTAAAAGAAATGTTTTCAGTTTCTCAGGGTGAAGGTAGAAATGTAACTACTGGAAATTTAGGAGGTCATCAATACACATCTAGGATTGAATTGTTACCTTTTGGAAAATTTGCCAGCAAAGGAGACTACAGAGGAAGTGATTTAAAGTTCGAACCAGCACCAAAATTAGCGTTGGGTTTTACGTATGACTTTAATAATGATGCTGTAAAAAACAGAAGTAATCAGGGTTCTTATATGACAACTGATACTGGTTTTTATTCCACCAATATTTCAACAGTTTTTGTAGATGCTATGTATAAGCACAAAGGCTTTTCAGTAATGGCTGAATATGCATACAGAGATGCAGAAGACGCATTTGCTAAAAATTCTGATGGAACTTTAACAGGAGATGAAGTGCAAGTTGGTAATGCATTAAACCTGCAAACTGGTTATTTATTATCAGAAACCTTAGAAATTTCTGGAAGGTACACCAACATCGATTGGGATCAAAATATTACAGGAAAAGGAAATGAAACTCAATATACTCTGGGTTTATCTAAATATATCTTAGGACACAAATTAAAAGTACAAACAGATGTGAGCTATTTAAATTTAACAGGAGGCACAAATGAATTACTTTACAGGTTACAAGTAGATATTCATTTCTAAAAAATAACGTTTAAATAACATCTTAGCAAAAAACTCTATCGATATTTGCTTAAAAATTAAAATTAAAAATCATGGATAATATTTATTTACTTATGTTAATTGCTATTGTAGTATTAGCTGTTGCTGATATTATAGTTGGCGTCAGTAACGATGCAATTAACTTTTTAAATTCTGCAATTGGATCTAAAGCCATTTCTCTGAGAACTATTATGATAGTTGCTAGTTTGGGAATATTTATTGGAGCTGTATTTTCTAGTGGAATGATGGAGGTAGCTAGAAAAGGTATTTTTATTCCTGCTCAGTTTGAGTTTGGAGAAATCATGCTGATTTTTATGGCGGTAATGATTACAGATATTTTGTTGTTAGATTTTTTTAACACCTTAGGGATGCCAACCTCTACAACAGTTTCTATTGTATTTAATTTATTAGGAGCGGCAGTAGTTATGTCTTTAATAAAAATTAGTCATTCAGAAACCCAAACTATTGCAGATTTAGCATCTTATATAAACACTGCAAAAGCTCTTGAAATTATTTCTGGAATTTTACTCTCTGTGGTAATCGCGTTTTCTGTAGGTGCATTAGTACAATGGATATCTAGAGTCGTGTTTACGTTTAACTATGAAAAAAGAATAAAGAATTTTGGAATTTTATTTGGAGGATTAGCACTAACTGCTATTACATATTTCATCTTTTTAAAAGGGCTTAAAGGAACACCATATTACAAAGACTTAAAAAATGTATTAGTTGGTAATGAAATTTATATCATCTTAGCAAGCTTTGGTTTTTGGGTGTTGTTTTCATTTATTTTTGAAAAATTAACTAAAAAAACAGTACTATTAGTCGTAATTGCAATAGGAACTTTTGGATTGGCTTTAGCTTTTTCTGGTAATGACTTGGTAAACTTTATTGGCGTACCAATGGCTGCATATCATTCATATGAAGCCTGGATTCAATCAGGGATGGACAATACTATGTCTATGGCTGTATTAGATAAGAAAGTACCTGCTGAACCTATTTTACTTTTTATCGCTGGAACTATTATGGTATTAACATTGTGGTTTTCTAAAAAAGCAAAGACTGTTGCTGAAACAGAAATAAGTCTTTCACGTCAAAGTGAGACCCATGAAAAATTTGAACCAAATAGAATTTCAAGAATTATTGTAAAAGGAACTTCAAGGTTATCTAATTTCTTTTCTGTCTTCATTCCGTCGTCTATAGGGGACAGAATTAGCAAAAGTTTTGAAAAGCCAAACTATACAATGACAAAAAGTCAAAGTATTGAAGCACCTGCTTTTGACATGATTCGTGCTTCTGTAAACTTAATGGTTGCAGGAGTATTAATTGCTATCGCAACTTCTATGAAATTACCCCTTTCAACTACTTATGTAACTTTTATGGTTGCTATGGGTACATCTTTGGCAGACAAAGCTTGGGGAAGAGAAAGTGCTGTTTATAGAGTTGCTGGAGTGTTAAATGTAATTGGTGGATGGTTTGGCACTGCAATAGGAGCATTTCTTGCTGCTGGTACTGTTGTACTTTTAATTAGCTTTAAACCCCCTTTTGTAATTCCAATACTATTAATATTAACTGTTTATTTGTTATATAGAAACTATAAATCACATAAAACAAAATCCATAAAAGTTAATGATGAGGATAGTTTAAGTGAAGCTGAGAGTAGTTCTGTACAAGGAGTTATTCACGAAAGTGCTAAAAACATCTCTAAAGTAGTTAAGCGTACCAACAGAATTTATACAAATTCTATTGCTGGTTTAGCAGAAGAAGAATTATCACTACTTAAAAAGAGTAAAAATCAAGTGGTTAAATTATCTAATGAAATTGATGATTTAAGAGATAATATTACATATTTTATTAAAAACCTTGAAGAATCTAGTTTGAATGCAAGTGGTTTTTATATTAATATTTTAGGTCACCTTCAAGATATGTCACAATCTTTAGAGTATATATCAAAAATAAGTTACAAGCATATCAACAATAATCACAAAAGTTTAAAATCGTCTCAAATCATTGAACTTAAAGAGATTGATGATAAATTGGAAGTTTTATTTATTAATACTGAAAAAGCATTTAAATCTGAATCATTTGAGGAAATTGGAACTATTTTAAATGAAAAAAAATTAGTTTATGACTTGGTAAATGAAAAAATTGAAAAACAAATAGGACGAACTCGTACAGAAGAATCAAGTCCAAAAAATACAACTTTGTATTTTGGTCTTCTTATCGAAACAAAAGATCTAATAGATGCTACAATGAATCTTTTAGAGGAGTATCACGGTTCTTTTGATAGTTCAGTGGAACCCGCAAAGATTAATTCTTCAAAATAACTTAATATAAATAGAGATATGATTACCAAAAAAACCGAGCTTTAGCTCGGTTTTTTTGGTAACACTCGTTAATAGTCAAAATTCCAACTCAAGCATGAAATGAAACAGAAAGTCTAAAGTTACAATTCCATAGACATTAAAACCATTCTTAACTCCATGAAAGAATACGATTTATCTACATTCTCTTTTAAATGAGTTAAATTTTTATACTTCACAGCTTCTATTTCTTTAATCATTTTTTGATACCTTTTTAAAGGTATTAATTCTAAAACATCTATCTCTCCAGAAGGAATATAACTTGCCAAATGACTTTCTACAGTCACCGAAGTTAAACTTCTTTCTATGGCAATTTCTTTGATAGCTAGACCTTTTTTAAACAACTCAAAAGAGATTTGTTTGGTAGATTTTTTATCTTCTTTCTTTTGTTCATTGAATTTATTAATACCGTTTTCTTTACAATACAAGGCTATTAATTCAAGTATTTCTTCTCCATACTTTTTCACTCGTATTTTCCCCATACCATTTACTTTAAGCAACGCTTTTTCAGTTCTTGGTAAACTATCACATATCGCATACAGGGTGTCTTGAGTAAAAACCTGAAAATGTGGAATATTTTCTGCTTTAGAAATATCATCTCTAAGCTCTCGTAGACCAAGAGCTAAAATAGGGTCTCTTTTGGAAGGTAGTTTTTTCTTTTTTACTGAAGTTATTTTTTGCAAAACCGAATCAGCCCTGACTTTAAGGTATGGCTGTACCTTAAAACCTTCAGTCATTTTTCTTAAGGCAAAAACTTTTTCACTTAGTAGTTCTTGTAGCTTATCAAAATGTGTTGTGAAATCTTTTTTTACAGCTTTGTTGTCAGAAGAAAAAGAGAGACTCGCTGTAGGTTGCACTATGTTTTTAATGCTTTCAGTCAAGAAATAGTCTACTGCTTTTTTAAAACGTTCTTGAATTTGAGAACTGTTTTCGGGTAAAACACCCTCTTTAGAAATAGTGTTTAACTGATTTTTAAAGCCGTTAGAAACCTTCATCAATGCTACAATACCATTATCTTTTATGAGCTGTAAGTGCTCTATGACATCTCCTTTAATACTGGTTTTGTTCTTATAATAAATATCTATTAATCTAGTAACAGGGTATAGAAATGATTGGTAGTCAAATAACTCTGAAATTAAATTTAACTGAAACTGGATTTCAGAAGCAGTTAAAATAGTTTCATCTGGATGGTTTTCTTCAACCTCTTTAATAAAAACTTGTACTGTAGTGTCATTAATAATTGCACTTTGTGAGATAGGTGTTTTTAATACCAGACCTTCAAGAGAAGTACATCTACTTAAAGCTACATAGGTTTGTCCATGGGCAAAAGAGGCTTCAGCATCGATAATGGCCTTTTCAAAAGTTAAGCCCTGACTTTTATGAATGGTAATGGCCCAAGCCAAGCTTAAGGGAATTTGGGTAAAGGTTCCAACAATGTCTTCTTTTAACTCTTTAGTTTCT
>CAJXSU010000037.1 GCA_913061465.1 uncultured Flavobacterium sp. | reverse complement strand
TTCCTGAGTTTGTAATTTCACCAACTTTTAAAGTTGATGTATCATTTTTTGGTAGTTTAGGGTTGTTTATAATTTTAAAAGAAGCGCCATTAAATGAGGTGAAATTTAAAGGCTTAGAATCATCATCAAAAGTAATATGAAGCATAGATGAAGTCCTTTTTTCAGATAACTCAAAAAATAAAGAATCTTTCTCTTTTGTTAGATTAGCAAGAATCCTTTGGTTTTCTTTTCCTCTAATGATGGCATCTTTAAGATTTATACCTTTGAAATGGTTCTTTAATAAGTTGGTGTCAATTATTTCTTCGTATGGATTAAATTGATGAATTTGTTGCAAAACATAATAAGCCGCTCTTGGATATAAATTATACAAGCCGTTGGTGAATGTTGGCCCTTTGGCACAAATCCCAAACCATTCTTCATTCATATTATTTTTCCCTTCTTCAAGATCTACTGAGTATCCTCCATTAGCCCAAGTTGCAACAGTATCATGTTTACTAACATTTTTTCTATGATCAAAATCATATTTCCACCAGCCATCACTAAATTGAAAAGTAAAACCTCCAATAGTGTTTTCATATTTTCCCATACCTGCGGAATTTTCATAAATTTCTTTCCAGTTCTCTAGTAGATAATTTGCCTGAGTTCTCTGATCTTCTTTGAAATTAAGTGAGTTATAGGCATCTGCACCAAATTCAGTAAATAGAAGTGGTTTATTCAACGTTTCTTTTACTGTTTTAAACAGATTGGTAAAAGAAGCTCCTCTGTAGGAATTAACTCCAAAAATATCGATGTCTTTGCACTCCTCTGCTACGAGATCAATAAATAAATCATCTCCATTACAAATAGCAACTGGATGATTTGAGTCTAGTTCTTTAATCTTTTTAGCAGCCATGTTCATAAGCTTGTACATGGGTCTGCCATATTTTTCTCCAACAGCTTCTTTCTTTGACTCTTCTTCTGGAAAATCTTCTGTCTCTGCTCCAGACCAAAAAAGTCCATAATTATTTTCGTTTCCAAGTAAATACAATAAAAGCCCAGGTGTGTTTTTGTAATCACTAACCATTGTTTCAATTTCTGACAATAAAATCTCTTGCATCTTTGAATTAGAGTAATCTGTAATTGGCTTCCATTCTTCGTCTACAGTCATACCATACCTTCCGAAAGAATGATTGATCATGGTGTAAATACCATAATTTTCATAGATATATTGAATCCATTTGGCAGGGATATCAGAATAATGGCGAATAGTGTTGATATTCATGTCTTTTAATAGAGACATTTCATGGTCTAATCCTAATTTTATGGTTTTATCTGAACTTTTCCAAAAATTAGCACTAACTGCATCTTTGCCAATTGGAATTACATCCCAATTCATTCCGTTGATCATGATTTTTTCTCCATTAACAACTAATGTGCTTCCATTCTCATTTGTTCTGACAAAAACTTTATTGGCCTGAGCAAAAGATAATAACCCACTTAAAAAAAGTAAGATAAATAATTGAAATTTTTTTATGTTCAAGAAATTAGTTATCACTTCAATTTTTTTTTTTTTTGTAAAAAATCAATAATTGCTAATTTAATAGTAAGATTTCATTTTATCTTAATTAAAACCTAGACAAAAATCATACAGAATTAATAAAAAAATGTTTTTTGGCATTTTTGATTAGCACATCTTTAATTAATGGAAAAAAAACTAAATGTAGCTCTTTTTATAACTAAAAACAACCACTATTGTTGTAGTTTTGTATAGGTGTTGTAGCTGATTGTATGGTTTGACTATGATAATCTTTCTGTTGTAACCCCTTTGTTTATTGCAATTTATTTTTGATCATAATTATAACGCTTTTACAAAGCTTTATTTATAAAATATATTTTTGATGTATTTTTAATGAAAAGAGTCCTAAATATTATTTAAAATAATTAGGACTCTTCTTCTAAATTTTTCAGTTAAGAAAATCGTTTGTATTTTATTTCTTATTGAAATACTTTAATATAATCTATTTCCATAGTGTCCTGTGTAAATGCAGGATCGATATCTCCACCATTAGTTCCACCCATTGCTATATTAAGTATTAAATAGAAATCTGCATTAAAAGGCAAATCTCCAGAATTTGGTAATTCATAATACTGAACATTATCTAAGTATATTTTTACAGCACTTTCAGACCATTCAACAGTATATAAATGAAATTCTGAAGAAGGGGTATCAATTGATGCCGTTTCACCATAACTTGCATTATTTGATCCTGCAGTATTATACCAATGACATGTACCCTCAACATATGATTTATCGTTTCCTCTTTGCTCCATAATATCTATCTCACCAGAGAATGGCCACCCAGCAGTAGGGTGGTTAGAGCCTAACATCCATATAGCAGGCCAGGTTCCTTGTGCGGCAGGAAGTTTAGCCCTTACCTCAACTTTACCATAAGTGAAATTATATAGTCCTTGAGTTTTGATTCTAGCAGAAGTATAATCATTCCCTTCTTTTTTAGCTGTAATTTTTAAAGATCCATTCTCAACAATTACATTTTCTGCATTATTAGTATAACTTTGTTCTTCTTGATTACCCCATCCGAAATTGCCAAAAATATCTGTAGTCCCTAAGTCATAGGTCCACTTACTAGGGTCTGGTGCTCCATCTGTGTTAAAGTCATCTTCCCATACTAAATTAGTATATTCATCTCCTGGACCATCCTCTCCTTCAACAGGTTTTGTCGAAGTAAACCTTTGATACCAGGCAAAACCATTACCAGCTTGAATAATTCTTACAAATAATTCATCATCTGAGACAGATATAATATCATAGGTGCTTGCTCCTACATACCAACCTAAAAATCCTCCATCACTAATTTCAAAACTTGTTTGTCTATAAGGAACTTCATTATAGCTACCCTCTAAAGCTGCTTTTGAACTAGATGGGAAAAAGGAAACATTTTTTTCACCAAACATAGTTGTTGCTACAGTTTCGTCATGACATGTATCTCCATCAACTCCTAATTCTCCAGCATATGCTCCTGGAATAAAAGCAGGACCAATAGTTTGTTCGAAACTGATTCCGTTAGCTGTTCTTGTAAAGACAAATTCATTATCATACATACAATCTTTTTCATCGTCCCATGGTTGAATTAAATTCCACCAAGCTTCGTAAGAAAACTCTCCATTACCATAATCGTCTTCAACTGGTCCTAAACCTACATGAAGAGGTTTATTAGCTTGCCAATACCACTTTCTACTACTTCCAATATCATTTACGTCAGAGGATCCTGTTAAAAAGTTTTCTGCCTCTTCATCTTTGAAAGAATTAAAAACAGTTACTTCTAAGTTTGTACTAGTTCCTAGACCTCCTGTTCCTGTTGCATTCACAACTACATTGTAGGTATATACTCCAACATTGGCAGAAAAACGGTGTTCTATTACTCCTGTTGGACTAACTGCTGTTCTACCGTCACCAAAATTAAATTGATAATTGATTTCGTTATCAGAGGTTGCTGTAAAAACAACTGCTGCACTTCCATCACCATTAGGATTTTCGTCGTCTTGACCAACAATTTCAACACTAACGTTAAGGTTTGTTGGCGCTACTAATGCTCCAACTTCATACGATTCTTCTTCACAACCAGTGAACCCTACTAGAAGTAGAAAGAAAACTGAGATGTAGTATGTTATTTTTTTCATCTTAAAATTTTTATTTTTAATAATCATGTTTAATTTAATGATAACGTTACATCATCTATATTGACAAGTCCGATTTCACCACCAATATCAAATAAAACTCTAGCGTCAGTTGCTCCAAATCCTATAGCTGTATATGTAAAAGTATAGGTTGTTCTTGTTGTGGTAATACTTAAAGGAGCGCCAGTATTTGTCCAAGGTGGTCCGCTAAGTCCAATTCCTGCAACAATTGTTCTACTGGTATCAGACCATGCATCAAAGGATAATGTGTAACTATTACCCTCTATAAGTTCAACTTTTTGACTCATATTAACATCATAAACATTTCCTGCTGCTTCAACGTTAACTGAGTAATATGTGTTTCCATTATTTGTAACCACTGGAGCAGGAGTATCATCATCTACACCAACAATCCATGGGTCGCTTCCATTTTCAAAATCTCCATTTGAAAGAAGATTTCCAGACCCAACAATTAAAGATACATTATCAATATTAACAAGTCCAACCTCTCCACCAATATCAAATAAAACTCTTGCATCAGATGCACCAAAGCCAATCGATGAGTAGGTAAAAGAAAAAGTAGTCCTTGATGATGTAATATCTAAGGGAGCACCTGTATTTGTCCATGGTGGACCACTGAGTCCAATTCCTGCAACAATAGACCTATTTGTATCTGACCAGGCATCGAAAGTTAAGGTATAAGAGCTTCCTTCAGCTAAAGCAACCTTTTGACTTACGTTTACGTCATAAACATTCCCTGCCGCTTCAACATTTACTGAATAATATGTATTTCCATTAGTTGTAACCACTGTAGCAGGAGAACTGTCGTCTACTCCTACGATCCACGAATCACTTCCATTTTCAAAATCTCCATTCGTCAAAAGACCATCATCAAATGAAGGACCTGATGCTGCTTTGTAAAAATATAAATTATCAATAAAAACCGTTCCTACGGGATCTGCAGAAATTACCGTTTGATTGATGTCAGAAAATGGGACATCTGTAAAATCAGATAATGGAAGGTCGAAACTAATCCATTCTCCTTCTTGGTCTATTGTATTTGATATTTCAAACTCAATATTATCTGAACCACCATTATAACCTGTACCATTAAAATCTACAAATTTAATTTTAAATGCATTTACATTTGTACTCCATACATCAAAATGTACCATTTCCATAGCAGCTGCATTGATAGGGATAGCTTCTGTTATAATCCCTGCATAGGCTAGATCTCTGTATACTAATGTTTGGTTTCCTTCAATGGCTACTTCTTCTTGTAAAGCTACTACAGACCAGCTTGTTGTATAAGAATCTACAGTAGTCTGTTGATATTGATCACTATACATAGAAATCACATCTTCAGGGCTTCTTCCCGGAGGGGAAGGCGCTCTAGTAATTGGTGCTAAAATTTCAGTTACTTCAAAGTCTTCTGTATATTCTGTAGTTTCTATTGCACCACCTTTTGCCACAACTTTTACAGCATAAACTCCTGGTGTTGCGTAATCATATGATATTTCATCACCAATATTTCCTGTAACGACAGGTTGAACTATTCCATCCTCTCCAGAGTAAAATTCGAATGTTGCTGCAAACTCCGCCGTGGCCGTAATATTTACTTTTCTTGAAACTGCAACATCATTTTCAATTGAAACTTCTAGATTCCTTGGCGCCTGAAATGATATTACAAGCTCTTGAGTTATTTCAGCTGATTCACCAATTAAATTTGTTGCGACTACACCTACCGTATAGTTTCCCTCAGGGTAAACATGTTGTGTACTCTCCCCATTTGCAAAGTTTTCAGAATCTGATCCATCTCCAAAATCAATGTCAAAGGAAGTTGCTCCTTCAGCAAATGGAGTTATCGTTACTAAACCAGTATTGTCTTGAGTTACAATAAAATTTACTCCAATATTTGAAGGTAATGCAACATCATTTAGAAACTCTAAATTTGTTTCATCTTTACAGGAACTTATAACTATAAGTATTAGTAATGCTTTGTAAAATGTTCTTATTTTTTTCATAATAGTTTATTTTTAGTACCCTTGATTTTGTTCCCAACGATTTCCTGCTAATTCTATTTCAATTCTTGGAATTGGGAATACCTCATTCTTATTTGTAACAAACCCAGGAATCGATGCAGCACTTCCAGTTCGAACTTGATCGAAGAATCGATGACCTTCACCTGCTAATTCTAATCTTCTTTCGGTTAAAATATTTTCAAGGCTAGCTGTAATTCTGTTATTAGAATCTCCAAAAGCTCTATCTCGAACTTGATCTAATAAATCTTGAGGATTATCTTTTTGAACAGAGGCTTGCAAGTTAGCTTCTGCAGCCATTAATAATACGTCTACATATCGAATAGCTCTATAATTATTGCTTCTATTAATATTTTGGTCTTGTAAGACAATATCATCTGCGTAAGGGATATACTTTTTATTAAAGTATCCTGTGTGTTCTGCTCCTAGATTATAGGTAACATCTGGTCTAGTAGATACAAATTCTTCAATATCTAAAATTGTAGATTCTAATCTAGTGTCTCCTGAATCATAAGCATTTACTAATTCCTGAACAGGGACATTAAAACTAAATCCAGAGGCATAAGGTGTAAAATCACCACCTCTAAAACGAGGCCCCATAAATCCTACTACATAATTTCCTTCAACACATTGAAAACATCCAAATCCAGCACCTTCTTGACTTCCTGAATATTGAACTTCAAAAACTGATTCAACATTATTTTCATTGTTATTCTTGAAAATTCTGGAAAAATCAGATACTAATTGGTATTGACCTGAAGCAATTACATTGTTTAAAGCGTCGGCAGATTCATTGAATTTATTTTGATATAAATAAATTTTACCAAGTAAGGCCCAAGCTGCACCTTTAGTTACTCTACCTCGCTGGGTTTGTTGCCAAGGAAGACTTTCGGTAGCTGCTAGTAAGTCAGCTTCTAGTTTTGCGTAAATTTCACTTTTAGGTGTTTTGTCAATTGTTTGAGTTTCTGCAATGCTGACTCTTCCTTCAGTATACATTGGAACATCTCCAAAGAATTTAACTAATTCAAAATAATAGTAAGATCTTAAAAATAAGTTTTCTGCTAATATTTTTTCTTTTCCTTCAAAATCTATTTTGTCTTGAAATTCAACAATATAATTAGCCCTACTAATTCCTGCATACATCCATTGCCAAACCCTTCTAAGTTCTCCATTGTCTGGGGTATGAATCATGTCATCAATTTGTTGCCAATCTAAAACATCTGTTGGATTTTCTCCACCACATAAACTATTATCTGAAGCAATTTCACCAAGGATATTGTTTAATGCTGTGGTTGCTAATAAATCATAAACACCCACCAATGCATCTTGAAAGTCTTGGGGATTATTAAAGTAGTTTTCTGAATTTTGTTGCCCTTCAGGAGAAATGTCCAAATAATCATCACATGAAGTAACAGAAACTAGTGTTAATGTGATTGCTATTAAATATATTATTTTATTTTTCATCGTATTTTGTTTTAAAATGAAACATTAATTCCCAATGTGTAAGTTCTAGTCTGAGGATATTGTCCTAAGTCAACACCAGCTGCAGCTGGATTAGCATTCGATACATCGGGGTTATAGCCACTGTATTTTGTAAACGTATATAAGTTATTAGCTGCAACATATAATCGAACTTTATCCATTTTGATTTTTTCCAATGTAGAAGATGGAATTGAATATCCAAGCTGTACATTTTGTATTCTTAAAAAAGACGCATCTTCAACGAAGAAGTCTGAAAAAAGATAATTGTTTGAGGCATTTGTTGATGCTCTAGGAGTTGTATTGGATGTCCCTTCTCCTGTCCATCTGTCTAAATATAATCTTGACTTATTACTATATGTAAGAAAACGCTCATAACTTCGCACTGCTTTGTTTCCAACTGAAGCATATAAAGATGCAGCAAAATCGATGCCTTTATAATCCATATTTAAATTAAAACCTAGTGTCATGTCTGGAATAGGATTGCCAAGTACAGCAAGGTCATCTTCGCTACCAAATTCTACAACGCCATCACCATCAACATCTACAAAACGAATATCTCCCGGTTGAGCTCCAGATTGTGAAGCATGAGCGTCGATTTCAGCTTGATTTTGAAAAATCCCATCAGTTTGAAGTCCATAAAAAGAACCTATAGGCAGCCCTGTTTGAAATCGTGAAGTTTGTTGCCCTAAACCAAAGACTCCACTGGAAATAAACCCAGCGGCATTGTTTACTTCGATTGTTTTATTATCAACTGTAGTGATATTTAAACCCGCTGCAATTTTAAAGCTCTCTGATACTTGCTTATTAAAGTTAAGGCTTGCGTCCAGTCCTTTGTTCTGGATAGTACCAGCATTTACAATTGGAGCAGCACTTCCACCAGCAGTTGAGCCTAATAGACCTGAAACTTCAGGAACTAGAAGAAGGTTTTTAGTGGTCTTTTTATAAAAATCTACAGTCACATCAAATAGACTGTTAAAAAAGCTAGCATCAAAACCAATATTAACTTGTTCATTGGTTTCCCATTGTAAATCAGGATTTGCTAATTGTCCAAGAGCGTTTCCATTAGAAATTACATTCCCAAACGGATAGGTAGCTTCAGCATTTGCACCTTGTAATGAACCAATCCAACCATAACTCCCTATTTTATCATTCCCGGTAATTCCCCAACTTCCCCTTAACTTCAGATTACTTATTGAATTACTGTCAAAAAAGTCTTCTTTTGAAGGAATCCAACCTGCAGATACTGATGGGAAATAACCGATTCTATTATTTGGTCCAAACCTTGTGGAAGCATCTCTTCTTACCATCGCTGAGAATAAATATTTTCCATCATAGTCATATTGCACTCTTCCAAAAAGAGAATACCATCGATCCTCATTTATACCTGTAGAAGCGCTACGGTTTCTTTGTACTGTTTTGTTGTCAACTACGATATTTCCGCCAGGACCTATTGAAGTAATAATGTATTCGTCATAAATATCCTGAGTATTGAATAAATAGGCATTACTCCAGTTATCTTCTGCTACAAGAGAACCATAACCATAAACTCCATAAAACTGAACGCTTCTTAATGAGGTTCCGAGCAATACATTAAAGTTATGATTATTAAAAGACTTCTTGAAGTCAATAAAAGTTTCCCAAGTATAATCAGTGTAGTTTTGAGTATCTTCACCAACACCACTGTATAAATCTTTTACTCCATTTCCGTTGGTATCTGTCAAAAATTGATTGTTTGCATCAAGACTTACATTATTATTCACCTTATTTGGGCCATAATATGCAAGTGGGGAGTAGTTCCTGTTCGCAACATCTGCATAGTTGAAATTATATCTAGAGGTTACTTTAAGATCTTCAATAATTTCGTATGATAATTCTAACTTACCAGTAAATCTATTTACTTTGGTTTCGTTGTGGGTGTTGTTAATTAATGCAAGAGGGTTTATGATTTCTATACCTTGCTCACCACCTATATATGAATAACCTCTAGAAGGTCCACTTCCATCTGTTCCATCAAATACAGGAGTTAAAGGAGATGCATTTAATGCATAGTATAAAGCTGATCCTCTTCCACCTTCAGGGATTGTTTTTCTATTAATATTAGTATATAATAAGAAAGTACTTAGTTTAAGTTTATCTGTTAAGTCAATACCTAAATTATTTCTTAGTGTAATTCTATTAAAATTAGATTTATCGGGAGATATAACTCCTTCTTGTTTGAAGATACTTCCACTTGTACTATGTGTAACCGTCTCAGAGCCTCCGCTTGCACTAAATGTGTAGTTTGAGATTGGCGCTTGAGTAAATAATTTTTTTTGCCAGTCTGTTCCTGTGCCAAAACCATTTATATTTGGGTAAGGAATATTATTTCCATCAGCTATTTCAGTTTCGTTAACATAAACAGCATATTCACTAGCATTCATTAAATCTAATTGATTTGATGCTTCTTGAATAGATGAATATGAGTTAAAAGTAAACTTGGTAGGTCTATTTTTCTTTCCTGATTTTGTTGTAATCAGCACCACCCCATTTGCTGCCTGAACACCATAAATGGCAGAACTGGCATCTTTAATAATATCCATTTTTTCGATATCGTTAGGATCGATAACACTCAAGTCGGTTCCAATATTTACTCCATCTACGATTACAAGAGGTGAGTTATTTCCATTAGTAGTAATTCCACGAATTCTAATGTTTAATGAAGCTCCCGGTGATCCAGAATTTGCAGTTACTTGAACTCCAGCAACGTTACCTGTTAATGCTTCTTCAATTCTGGCAGGGTTTTTTTCTGCGATTTTATCTGCATTTATAGAAGAGAATGCTCCAGACACTAATTCTTTTCTCTGGCTTCCATAACCAACCACAACAATCTCATCAAGGGTTTCAGAACTTTCTTCAAGTGATGTGTTAATAATCTCTTTGTCTACTGTTATCTCTTTTGTTTGATATCCGAGGTAACTGAAAACTAAAATTGAACCTTTTGGAACAGCAGAGATTTTGTAATTACCATCAAAATCTGTAACATCCCCTTTTGAAGAGTTTTTTACAATTACATTTACACCTAGAAGTGTTTCTCCCGTGGCAGCATCTGTAACAAGTCCTTTCACATTTAAAGTTTGAGCAAAAAGTGTGCTTGACATAAAAATGAACGAAACTAAAATAATCAGTTTTTTCATAAAATTTTTCATTTTAATTAATTTCCTATAAAATTAAAGGTAATTATCAAACAATCAGTAATTTTCACCACAATAAAAAACATACACTTTAAAATAATTTCTTAATTCAGATAGCCCTTATTTTTAACGTAAATATTGGCCTTGCGTATAGGTTGATAAGCTTTATGTTATGGTGATGTATAGTTTTTTAAGTAATTATATTTCTAATATGTAGCTACTTAAGCTTGCTTCATGAGGTAAATTCATCTTTTTGCGAAGACGATATCTTTTAACCTCTACACTTCGTATAGAAATATTTAATAAAGGTGCAATTTCTTTTGAAGACAAGTTTAGTCTGAGGTAAGTACATAGTCTTAGGTCATTTGAAGTAAGATTTGAATGCTCGGATTTTAACTTCTTCATAAATCCTTTGTCGGTATTTTTAAAGGCCTCTTCAAAAAGCTTCCAATCATCAGAAGTATTTAAATTATTATTAATTAGCTCTATTACTTCTTTAATACCATCAATGTTTTTCGAAGTCCCTAATTCTTTCTTTATGGTTCCCAATAGCTCATTTCTTTTTATTAAATTCATAGTAGATAGCCCGAGCTCTCTGTTTTTTGAATCAATATCTTTTTGTAAGTCTAAATTTTTGAAATGCATTAATTGTTGCTCGTTTTCTAATTGCTTTATTTCTAATTCTTTTTCTTTTCGTTTTAAAAGTTTTACTTGTTGATTTTTAAAGTAATTTCTATGCAATACATTTATAATCATAAGTATTAGAATAGCTGATATAATATATATAATTATGGATGAAGTTTTTAAATACCAAGGTTTTTCAATATTGAAACTATATCTAATTGTATTGGTAGTTGTTTTAGCACCAACCTTTCCTTTAACTTCAAAAATGTAGTCTCCATGTGGTAAGTTTTCAAAGTAAATTTCAGATTTAGAGGACCAATTACTCCATTTGTTATTAAAGCCAACTAATCGATATTGAAATAATGATGGTAAATATTTACTGAAGTTTGATATACTGTAAGAAATTTTAATATTTTTTTCCTCATTTTTTAAAACTCCATCTTGAGAAAGACTTAAATATTTTAGACTTCCTTCAATAACATTTGTTGTAATCTCATCTAATTTAATAACTTGTGGGCTTTTATTTCTAGTTTTTAAATCAGTAACAATATATCCACTTTTAGTCCCTACGAGATACTTGTTATCCTCTATGGAAAGAATGTTTTCGTAACCATCTTTAGTCTCTCTAACACTGTTTGGGATTGGAATTGAAAACAATTCATATTTAACACTTAAGTTTTCTTTTTGCACATATGAGATGTTGTTATTAGTAAATGCAAATAACTTATTATCTGCATTAATTAATTTTCCAGATATATATCCAGTATTGCTGAAAAGATTACTCAATACACTGTCTTTTCTAAAATCTAAATAAAGAGAATCATAATAAAAGACTCCTTCATTAGAACCGTAAAGAACTTTATTATTGTATTTATTGAGGCTAGATTTTATGCTTTTTCTTATGGTTGATTTAGAAGATGATAATACTTCCTTAAATTCTTTATCAATTTTTAAGCGAAAGACTCCCTTTTGTTCATGACTTACTAGAAGTTCATTTGTATTAATAAATTCAAGGTACCTTGAAGAAATATCAAAACCATTAATTTTATTTCTTAAAAACCACTTACTATTTTTATTTTGAAGTATATAAAGTCCTTTGTAGTTCCCTAATATTAGTAGGTCTTTTTGACCGTTTATTTCTTTTATAAGCCAAGTCCCAAAAGTATCGGAAATTCTCTCTGCTTTACCTTTTGAAATTATAAATGTTCCTTTGTCATGCCCACAAAAAAGAGTGTTTTTAAATTTTTGCAAAGACCAAACTTGACCTTCTGTCCCGGAAACAAAACGAAACCGATCACTTTGATCTTTATAAAAAAGACCTTGATTGGTTCCTAAATATAAAACTCCCTTATCTAAAAAAGTTGTGTAAACTGAACCTAAAATTCCTAAATCATCCTTGTAGACCCTAAAAGGAGCATTAAAATTAATATTGCTAATTCCATTGTCTAAGCCAAGCCATACGTTTTTATCACTATCTTCATATAATGAGAGTACTGTGTTATTTCCGAGACCTCTACTCTGATTAATCGTAAATGAAATTTCTTTTTCTTTAGTAATATATAAAATACCATTAGAAACAGACCCAAGAATAAAATCTCCGTTATTAAGTTGTAAACTATTATAGATATTATACTCTCGAAGTTTTGAATTTAGTTGAACATCCCATTCTTTTATTTTTTTAGTACTTTGTTTATTAAAAAAACCGTGTTCCTTTGTTTGAAATAAAAGTTGATTATTGTCTTCAAAAATATTAATCACAATATAATCTCTCAATATTACATTATTGTTAACTAATATTTCTTCACCATTTTTAAATTTAAAGATTCCTTCATTAATTTTTTGATAATATATTTCATTATTTACTTTATAAATTTTAGTGATGGCCGTCTCTGATTCAATAGTAGCAATGGTTTTAAATTTGCCATCATATATATAAATTTTATCTAAAGATTGAAAAAGAATCCACCGATCAAGTTCTAATATATTCCAGAATTCTTCGTCCTCAGTTAAAGAAATATTTTCATTTGAAGTAATAGAGTTATACTCTAAAGTTCCAAATTCATTTTTTTCCCAATACCCAAAATCCATATAACTACCGGTGTAAATTTTATCACCAATAACTTTAACAGATCTAACAATAGATGAATTTTTTGATTTATAAAGTTTCCATCTAGCCCCATTATACATTAATAGTCCCTTGTTATTTGCAAAGTAAATAGATTTATCCTTTCCTTGAGAAATACTCCAGTTTTGATCTTCCGCACCATAATCTTTTGGTTTAAAAACTTCTATAGGCGGAAGTTCTTGTGAAAAAACACTGAACTGGACAACTATAAATAAATAAATAAAATTTTTAAATTTCATTATTTTGGCTTAAAAAATTAACCACAATTATTAGAGTGAATTTAATCACAATCAAATTTTTTTTTAATTGTTTGGTTACTAAGTTACATTAAATCTATTAAAAACAATGACTTTTAATTTTCTTGTATTGTTTATGTTAAGGTTCATGTTTTTTTTAACTCTTTAAGTATAACCAATAAAACTAATAATTAACACCCCTTTTTAGTAAGGGAAAAAAATAAAATATTATATAATTATAAGTTTTTGTAACTTATGCTTTTAAAATACAAATTCATAAACTATGACAAACTATACGTTGAAAATTAATGGAAAAAAAGTCACTGTTACTGCAGACGAAGACACTCCGCTTCTTTGGGTATTGAGAGACGAATTATTAATGAAGGGTACAAAATTTGGCTGTGGAATAGCTCAATGTGGTGCGTGTACTGTTCATGTTAACAATATTGCTGTAAGAAGTTGTTCTCTTCCTATTTCCTCTATTTCCGAGGAATCAATTACAACTATTGAAGGGCTCTCAGAAAATGGAACTCATCCAGTACAATTAGCTTGGAAAGAAATTGATGTCCCTCAATGTGGTTATTGTCAGGCCGGTCAAATAATGACTGCTTCCGCTTTCTTAAAAGTACAACCGGCACCTACAAAAGACGAGATCAGAGAAGCAATGCATGGGAATATTTGTAGATGTGCCTCTTATAATAGAATAGAAAAAGCAGTTAAATTGGCTGCCAAAAACTCATAAATTAACTCACTATAAAAAATAATGATGTCTCAAAATAAATCACTTAGTTTAAGTAGAAGAAATTTTCTAAAAACATCCTTACTTGCTGGAGGAGGTATGTTAATTGGTTTTAATTTGTTAAGTGCCTGTAAGCCAGAAGCCATTTTACCAATTGATATATCCAAGCTAAATTTTAACGATTTTAATGCATTTATAAAAATTTCTGACGAAGGCTATGTAACAATTTTTTCACCAAACCCTGAAATAGGACAAGGTGTAAAAACAGCTATGCCAATGATTATAGCTGAAGAGTTAGATGTTGATTGGAACAAGGTTTCAGTGGCACAAGGAATTTACGATCCAAAAAATTATCAAAGGCAAGTTGCTGGAGGTAGCCAATCAATTCGCTTTGGTTGGGACGCCCTTAGACAAACAGGAGCAACTACGAAACAAATGTTGGTTAATGCCGCAGCAAAACAATGGGGAGTTAACCCAAGTTCTTGTTATGCGTCTCAAGGTATTATAACCAATGCAAATGGTGACACTCTTGGTTATGGAGAGGTTGTAAAAGTAGCTGCTAATTTAGAGGTCCCAGAAAACATTATTCTTAAAGACCCTAAAGATTTTAAAATTATTGGACATGATATTACAAATGTAGATATTCAAAAAATAATAACAGGAAAACCATTATTTGGAATAGATTATAGTTCTGAAGGTATGGTTTATGCTTCTGTTTTAAGACCACCAGCTTTTGGAGATAAACTGACTAGTTATGATGATCAAATTTCTAGAAGTATTAATGGGGTTTTAGACGTTATTAAATTTGGTAACAAGATTGCGGTGTTAGGAACTAATACTTGGGCAGCAATGAAAGGTAAAAAAGCAATAGTCTCTCGTTGGGAACAAGACACAAAATTAGAAAGTACAGATGATCATAATTTTGAATTACTTAAGATTTTAAATGGTAATAAGTTTAAGACAAATAGGGAGGATGGAAATGTAAAAACTGCTTTTAAAAATGCAGACAAAATAATTGAAAGAACGTTTGAGTCTCCTTTTCTTCCTCACAATTGTATGGAACCAATGAATTTTTATGCTAATGTTACTGATAAAAAAGTTCATCTTGTAGGACCAATTCAAACTCCTGCATGGACTTCAGGGAAAATAGCAAAAATTTTAGATAGAAAACCTGAGGAAATTCATTTAGAAATGACTAGAATGGGGGGTGGCTTTGGAAGAAGACTCTATGGCGATTTTGCTGAGGAAGCAGCTCAAATTTCAAATATTATAAAAAAACCAATTCAAGTTATTTTTTCAAGAGAAGATGATATGGCAGCTGGAACTTACAGACCAGCTATAAAATACAGAATAAAAGCAGCGATTAAAGATGGTAAGCTTACTGCTTACCATCTTAAAGAAGCTGCTATTAATGGAAATATGTATGGACTGATTGCAAACTTCTTTCCTGCAGGATGTATTCCAAATTACAAGGTAAGTACTGCAAATTATAAAAGCAATATAACCACTGGTGCATGGAGAGCACCTTTTACAAATTTTTTAGCATTTGCAGAACAGAGTTTTTTTAGTGAAATAGCCTCCGAATTAGAGATAGATCATCCTCAGCTAATTATTGATCTTCTACAAAATGTAAAAGGAACGACAGATGAACGAATTCAATATTCGCCTGAAAGAATGGAGGAAACGATTAACTTAGTTATTAAAAAATCCAATTGGGGTGAAACACCTGAAGGAGTTTATCAAGGTTTTTCAGCTTATTATAGTCATAATACTCATGTAGCAGAGGTAGCTGATATTGAGTTGAAAAATGGGATGCCTGTTGTTAAAAAAGTAACAGTGGCTGTTGATTGCGGTATTGTTGTGAATCCTCTTGGAGCAAAAAATCAAGTTGAAGGTGGGGTTATCGATGGAATTGGTCATGCCATGTATGGTGATTTTTCTTTTAAAGCTGGAACTCCACAGTCAGTAAATTTTGACAAGTATCGTCTAATTAGAATGGAAGAAACACCTGAAGTAAAATCTTATTTTGTTGAGAGTAATTTGTCACCAACAGGTTTAGGAGAACCAGGTCTTCCTCCAGCTGGAGGAGCTGTAGCTAACGCTATTTTCAAGGCAACAGGGCAACGCTTGTTAAAACAACCTTTTATCAATCAATTAGAAATATCTGAAAGTAAAATCTTAGGATAATTTTAATAGTTTCTGATAAGCTTCTTTAGTGTCAACGTCAAAAAAGGGAGTCTTTGATGTCATTTTTAAGACTTCTTTTTTATATTTTTTAACTACGGGTTTTGCACCTTCATTATCAGATAAGATTGATAATTCATTAAACAACGATTTATCAAAAATAGCTGGAACCCCAGAAATTTCCTCGTAGTTAGTGAGTATAATTCGTTTACCTGTTTCGTCTGATAATGAAATTAATTCTTCATAATGCTCTTTCGTCACAAGAGGAGTATCTGCAAGTGTAACTAAAACTCTATTGTAATCATTTTTCTTTTTTATGAGTTCAACCCCTTTACTTATAGAGCTTCCCATACCATCTTCCCAATTATTATTTTTAAGAATGGTTACTTTTTGACCTCTAATGGATTTAAAAACGTCAGCAAAATGAGCACCGATAACAATAAAAACATCTGCATATTTTATACTATTAGCTTGTTCAATAGCGTGAAGTAGTAATGTAGAGTTATTGTAGGGTAATAATTGTTTGGGTTCCCCCATTCTCTTAGACTCACCGGCAGCAAGAATTAATATCGCAGTTTTAGGCATCATTGATGTATTCCAATTTGTTTATCTTTCAAATATATGGGTTTTTGATTTCTAATGACAGATAATATTTCAGCAAGAATAGAAATAGCAATTTCTTGAGGTGTTTCTGCCCCTATGTTAATTCCAGCAGGACCGTAAATCTTATCAAAAAAATCTTCAGAAATTAAATCATTTTTTTCAATTAAATCATTTAATAATTTTTCTCTTCGTTTACTTGGGCCAAGTAATCCAATATAAACCACTTCTTTTCCAACAAGTTCAGACAGGTATTTTAAATCTCTCACATAACTATGAGACATAATTACAACAGCTGTTTGAGAATCAAAAGAAAAGCCATTTAATTCTTTTTCATTGATTCCACAGTAATTAGTGGCACCAGGAAAATCGTTAATTGTTTTTAGCTCATCTATTGGAGCAACAATGTCAACATCCCAACCTGTTGCTGATGCATATTTACATAGTTGAACTGCATCATGTTCACAGCCAATAATAATTAATTTAAACCCTTGCTTAATAGTTTGGCTAAAGAGGGGCAAATTTTTTTTAGGGTTTAGTTCTGATACAGATAATTCTTGATCATTAAAATGAAAACAAGAACTTCCCTGATTTATTTTTGAGATTTCTTTTGAAAAATAGGAGTTAATGAGAAAAGGTTTTCTTGAAGAGCATTGCTTTTCAAAAGCATCAAAAAATTTGTTAGTAGGATAAAAAGGTTCAATTAAAATATATAATATACCTTCACAGCCAAGACGATACCTCCCATCATACTCCATTAATGTTGATGAATTGGTTTTAAAAACTTGTTGTGCTTGACGTAAGATTTCTTTTTCCACACAACCACCACTTACAGCACCAATCATTCTACCATTTTCTTGAATAGACATTCTAACTCCTGGTCTTCTATAGGATGAGCCATCCAAAGAAACCACTGAGGCAAGTACAGTTTTAATGCCTTTACTTTGTGCAATTTTAGCAGAACGTATGATGTCTTTTAGTTCGTGTATCATAAATGAGATTACCAAATTACAAATTTTTGAAGTCTTCTAAAGAAACATTTTTAAGTTTTTAAAAACTTTATCTTTACTTAAAATAATCAGTGTATGAAAATTTCAATATCTATTATAAGTCTATTTGTTTTTGGAACGATATGGGCTCAAAAAAACAATGTAGCAGTTGATAATTATTGGTCTCAAGGGAAAGCAGAAGTAAATGTATATGAAGTTTCCCAAAATAGATATCAAGAAAATCACTCAGGACAACTTGTTAGTGTTTTTGTAACAGAAGATTTTTTAACAGATAAACAAGTAAAAAATGAGCGTTATATAAATGAAAATTCTACATGGATTTTAAAAAATATTCAATTAAAAAAATTTACCACAGGGGTTTATGATTACTCATTGTTTAACTCTGTATTTACTCCGATAAATAGAAATAAATTTCCGAAATCACTAAAAGTATCCGCTTCCTCTCAAGAATGGTGTGGTACCATGTATACTCAATTTAATCTCATTTTAGATACAGATTACAAAGTTGAACACCGGTCATATTTTGAATCTGAGGGAGATAGAGTCACAAGAATTAAAAAATCATATCTTGAAGATGAAGTTTTTACAGTTTTAAGGATGAATCCATTATTATTACCAGTAGGCACTGTTCAATTAATTCCTCCTGCCAATTATATTCAGTTGAAACATTTACAAATAAAATCCTATAAAGCGATTACCTCATTAATTCCTTATGATAAAAAAGAGATTTCTGGTTCAAACTTAATGCAATACAAAATAGTTTACCCAGAACTGAATAGAAGTATACGTATAGTTTTTGAAAACAAAGCTCCCTATAAAATTATGGGGTGGTTTGAAAAATTCCCTTCTTCTTTTGACGGAAAATCTAGAACTACGAGTATTATTTTAAAGACTCAAAAAATGCTCCCTTATTGGAGGCAAAATAGCCTGAAGGATAAGTATCTAAGAGAGGAATTAGGGCTACATTAAAAGAAAATTTCTTGTGCTAATCTGAAGGTATTAGCATGTGCATTTATAATCATTTTAATATCAGGAGAATAACCTCCACCCATGCTACACATTACTGGAATATTATGATCTTTGCAGGTTTGTAGCACAAACCTGTCACGTTCTTTACAGCCCTCTATTGTTAGAGAAAGTTTACCAAGTTTATCGGTTTTAATTACATCGACACCACATAAATAATAGATAAAATCAGGTTGTTGTATTTTAATTAATTCAGGCAAGGTTTCTTTTAAAATAGATAAATATAAAGCATCTTCTGTTTCGTTATCTAAGGGAATATCTAAATCACTTTTTTCTTTATGAAACGGATAATTACTTTTTCCGTGCATTGAAAAAGTAAAAACTGTAGGATCACTGTTAAATATTTCTGCAGTTCCATTTCCTTGGTGTACGTCTAAATCAACAATTAAGATGTTATTTGCTAATCCTTTTTCTTGAAGATACCGAGCGCCAATGGCTTGGTCGTTTAACATACAAAACCCTTCTCCTTTATTGGTAAAAGCATGGTGGGTTCCACCAGCAATATTCATTGCAATGCCATATTTCATTGCAAATTCACTAGCTTTTATAGTGCCATCTGCA
This sequence comes from uncultured Flavobacterium sp., assembly GCA_913061465.1. Classification (GTDB taxonomy): domain Bacteria; phylum Bacteroidota; class Bacteroidia; order Flavobacteriales; family Flavobacteriaceae; genus Polaribacter. Next base: position 3,603 of record CAJXSU010000037.1, on the reverse strand, counting down.
ATAATCATTTCTCTAGCAATTAAGTCTTCATTTAATGGGAATCCAATTTTTCTAGCTGCTTTTTGATTGAGAGTTAAATTCATTAAATCTGAAACATACTCTGCGTCATGGACGATAAAAAAGTATTTATTATTTGGTATTTCAGGCTTAAAGAAATTTTTTTCATTGCAGGTGCCCTCATAAACTAATTGTTGTGGTAAAAGATCATATTTTTCCATCGGAAATCTATGACCCTCCGGTAAATTGTGGTTGTAAATTGGATGATATGCTATTTTAAGCATTAACTTATTTGTTGGCCGTTACCTACTTTTTGCTCTGGTTCCACAAAAGCTAATTTTCCATTTAGGGTATCTGTCATTAAAATCATTCCCTGACTTTCTACCCCTCTAATTTTTCTTGGTGCTAAATTGGTTAATACTGTTACTTGTTGTCCAATAATATCTTCAGGAGAGAAACTTTCTGCTATTCCAGAAACTATAGTTCTAACATCTATACCAACATCTACCTTTAGTTGTAGTAATTTTTTAGTTTTTGCAACCTTAATAGCTTCTATGATGGTTCCAACTCTTATGTCTAATTTGGTAAAGTCTTCAAAATCTATAGTTTCTTTTTGAGGTTCTACAGTTTTGTTTTCTTCCTCATTGGCTTTTTTAGTGGCCGCTAGTTTTTCTAATTGTTTAGTAACAGTTTTATCTTCAATTTTTGAAAATAATAATTCTGCAGATCCAATTTGATGATTTGCTGGTAGTATGATGTCTTTTTCTGAAACCTCATTCCATGAGCTATCAGTCTCACCACAAATATTAAGCATTTTTTTCAATTTGTTTGAGGTAAAAGGTAAAAACGGTTCAGAAACTACCGCTAAAGCTGAGGCAATTTGGAGGGCAATATACATGATTGTTTTTACGCGCTCTTCATTCAATTTTATTACTTTCCAGGGCTCTTCATCCGCAAGGTATTTATTACCTAGTCTAGCAAGATTCATCAATTCTTGTGAGGCTTCTCTGAATCGGTATCGTTGAATCGACTTTCCAATACTCTCAGGAAAACTTTTGATTGCTGCCAAAGCATCTTCATCAACTTCTGTTAATTCAGTTGCTGTGGGAACTATCCCGCCGTAATATTTATTTGTTAAAACTACCACACGATTGATAAAATTTCCAAAAATAGCGACTAACTCATTGTTGTTTTTTGCTTGAAAATCTTTCCATGTAAAGTCATTGTCTTTATTTTCTGGAGCATTTGCTGTTAAAGTATAGCGCAATACATCTTGTTGATCCGGGAAGTCTTCTAAGTACTCATGAAGCCAAACCGCCCAATTTTTAGAAGTTGACAATTTATTTCCCTCTAAATTTAAAAATTCGTTTGCTGGAACATTTTCGGGTAAAATATAACCACCATGTGCTTTTAGCATGCTAGGGAAAATAATACAATGAAAAACAATATTATCTTTACCTATAAAATGAACCAGCTTTGTGTTTTCATCTTTCCAATAATCTTCCCATTCTTTTCCTTCTCGCTCTGCCCATTCTTTAGTTGAAGAAATATAACCAATAGGAGCATCAAACCAAACATATAAAACTTTTCCTTCACCTCCCTTTGCAGGAACAGGAATTCCCCATTCTAAATCTCTTGTAACCGCTCTTGGTCGCAAACCATCATCAATCCATGATTTTACTTGTCCTAAAACATTAGATTTCCAATCTTTTTTATGGCCTTCTAAAATCCATTCACGTAAAAAAGATTCATGTTTATCTAGTGGCAAAAACCAGTGTTTAGTTTTCTTAAGTGTTGGGGTATTTCCTGTAATAGCAGATTTAGGATTAATTAAATCTGTTCCATTATGACTGGTTCCACATTGCTCACACTGATCTCCATAACTTTCTTCAAAACCACATTTTGGACAGGTTCCAATAACAAACCTATCTGCTAAAAATTGATTAGCTTCAGCATCATACAATTGCTCGGTTACCTCCTCTACAAAGGCTTCTTCCTTGTGTAAGTGTTTAAAAAAATCTGAGGCTGTTGTATGGTGAATTTTTGAGGAAGTTCTGGAGTAATTATCAAAAGAGATCCCAAAATCTTTAAAAGATTGCTTAATGATTGCATGATATTTATCAATAATTACCTGAGGAGAAACTCCTTCTTTTTTTGCTCGCATTGGGATAGCTACACCGTGCTCATCACTACCACATATGTAAGCAACATCATTCCCTGTTAAACGTAAATATCTGGCATAAATATCTGCAGGAACGTATACTCCAGCTAAATGACCAATATGAATAGGTCCGTTAGTGTAGGGTAAGGCTGCGGTAACAGTATATCTTTTGGATGAACTCATAAATATTTTTTTGAACTAATTTTGGTTAACAAAAGTACAAAAAGCAAGTTGAACATATTTTTGAAAGCCCAATGAATTTAGATACATTTACAAAAATCATTTTTATGAAGAAACAAATTAAATATGTATTTGCAGTTTTATTCTTTGTTTCTTTTTTGTCTTTTGGACAAAAAAAGAATGATTCAATTTCAAAACGTATGAAATTAGTTCAACCAAAGTATCTTGAAGCAGGCGATAGCATTGCTATAGTAGCTCCAGCAGGAATTCTTATTCAGAGAGAAGAAATTATTAATCAAGCCAAAGAACTAGTAGAAAGTTGGGGGCTAAATGTTATCATTGGTGACCATGTTTTTAACCAAAACAATCATTTTTCAGGTACAGATGAGGAGCGAACTAGTGATTTTCAAAATGCTTTGGACAACCCAAGTATCAAAGCAATTTGGTGTGCAAGAGGAGGGTACGGTAGTGGGCGTATTTTAGACAATTTAGTTTATGACAAATTTAAAGTAACCCCAAAATGGATTATTGGGTATTCAGATATAACTGCTTTCCATAGCCACATTCATAATCTTGGAATTCAAACCATTCATGCTATGATGGCAACTAGTCTGTCATTTAATCCAGAGGAAACGGAGCAAAGTATTGAGACTTTGAGAAAAGTGTTGTTCGGTGAGGAGTTGAGTTATAATATAAATTCATCTGAATTTAATAAAACAGGGCAAGCAGAAGGAATACTGGTTGGAGGAAATTTAAGCATTTTACAAAATATGTTAGGAAGTGTAAGCCAAATAAAAACTGATGGGAAAATTTTATTTATTGAAGAAATTGGCGAATATAAATATCATATCGATAGAATGCTACAAGGTTTAAAAAGAGCCGGATATTTCAACAATTGTAAAGGGTTAATTATTGGTGATATAAGTAATATTAAAAAAAACACGACTACTTGGGGAAGTTCTATTGAACAACTTATTTTAGATGTAGTTAAAGAGTTTGATTTTCCTGTTTTATTTAATTTTCCTGCTGGTCATGAAACAGATAACAGGGCCCTTATATTTGGAAAGTCAATTATGATGAATGTTAAATCAACCACCTCTGAAGTTATATTTAAATGAAATTTATAGAAGATAGTATTGCTTTTTTTGCCTCTTTTATTTGGGGATATCCTTTGTTGTTATTGTTAATAGGTGGAGGAGTTTACCTTCTCATACTCTCAAGATTTTTGCCTTTTAGATATTTTGGGCATGCCATTCAAGTATTGC
>CAJXSU010000036.1 GCA_913061465.1 uncultured Flavobacterium sp. | reverse complement strand
ATCCTTTAATAAAATTAGAGATTTCTAGAACATCTCATCCATTTTATACTGGTAAGTCTAAATTAGTAGATACTGCAGGTCGTATTGATAAGTTCAAGACGAAATATGCGAAATTTAAAAAGTAATTTTTTAAAACATATTATAAAAAAAGCCTCGACAATGTCGAGGCTTTTTTATTTTAGAATTCTCAATTTATTTAAGCTTCTATATAATCTTCAATAGGATTACAAGAACAAATTAAGTTTCTGTCTCCAAAAGCTTCATCTACTCTTCTTACAGTTGGCCAAAATTTATTATCATGAACAAACTCCAGTGGAAATGCCGCCTCTTGTCTAGAATAAGGGAAATCCCATTCATCAGCAGTTATCATGGCCATGGTGTGTGGCGCGTTTTTTAGTACATTATTTGGTTCGTCTTTCACAGCAAATGCTATTTCTTTTCTGATTGAAATCATAGCTTCGCAAAAACGGTCTAATTCATTAATATTTTCAGATTCAGTAGGTTCAATCATCATGGTTCCTGCAACTGGAAATGATACTGTTGGTGCATGGAAGCCGTAATCCATTAATCGTTTTGCAATATCAACTACTTCAATCCCATTTTCCTTAAAATCGCGACAGTCTATAATCATTTCGTGAGCTGCTCTCCCCATTTCCCCTGTATATAAAGTTGGATAATGACCATCTAATCTTTCTTTGATGTAATTAGCATTTAAAATAGCAATTTTTGTGGAGTCTGTTACTCCTTCTGCACCCAACATAGTTATGTATCCGTAAGAGATTAAACACGCTAGAGCACTTCCCCAGGGAGCTCCAGATATTGAAGTAATTGCTTTTTCGCCACCTGTCGGAATTAATGGATTGGTTGGTAAAAACGGAACCAATTGAGGAGCTACACAGATGGGGCCAACTCCAGGTCCACCTCCGCCATGGGGTATGGCAAACGTTTTGTGTAGGTTTAGATGGCATACATCTGCTCCAATTGTGGCAGGATTAGTTAACCCTACCTGAGCATTCATATTCGCGCCATCCATATATACTTGACCTCCATGGTCATGAATAATTTGTGTAATTTCTTTAATAGCACTCTCAAAAACACCATGTGTAGAAGGATAGGTTACCATTAAGGCAGCCAAGTTATCTTTATGTTTGAGTGCTTTTTCTCTTAAGTCATTAACATCAATATTCCCGTTATCTGCTGTCTTAGTTACCACAACTTTCATTCCAGCCATTACTGCAGAAGCTGGATTGGTACCATGCGCAGAGGCTGGAATTAAACAAATATTTCTATGATGATCTCCATTATTTTTATGATAAGCCCTAATGGTCATTAAACCAGCAAATTCTCCTTGAGCACCAGAATTTGGCTGTAAGGAAGTTCCTGCAAAACCTGTAATTTCATTGAGCTGTTTCTCTAGTTTATTTAATATTATTTGATATCCCTCTGCTTGGTTAAGTGGAACAAAAGGGTGGATATTTCCCCAATTAGCATGACTAAGAGGAAGCATTTCTGACGCTGCATTTAATTTCATGGTACAAGACCCAAGAGAAATCATAGAATGATTTAATGCCAAGTCTTTTCGCTCAAGTCTTTTGATATAGCGCATCATTTCAGTTTCTGATTGAAATGAGTTAAATATTTCATTTTCTAAAAAAGGTGTATTTCTCTTTGCTAAACCTGGAATAGTATCTAAATCTAAGAACTCAGTTACTGTTATTTCGGCTATTTTAAAAGCCTCAGTAAAAGTATTCAGTATGGCATTAATCTCTTTTAAACCAACAGTTTCATTTATTGATATAGATATGGTGTTATTATCTATGTAATTAAAATTAATTTTGTGAGCTTCAGCAGTCTCTTTTAAAACAATTGCATCTACTTTAATTGTAATGGTATCAAAATAATGAGAATTAGTTTGTGTAAAACCTATTTTGTTTAGTGCATTTGCTAACGTTGTTGTACTTCTATGAACAGCGTTAGCAATAAATTGAATTCCGTCTTTACCATGAAATGTAGCATACATACCAGCCATCACTGCAAGTAAAACTTGAGCAGTACAAATGTTAGACGTTGCTTTTTCTCTCTTAATATGTTGTTCTCTAGTCTGCAAAGCCATACGCAATGCACGGTTTTCATTTCTATCTTTAGTAACTCCAATAATTCTTCCAGGAATACTTCTTTTGTATGCAGCTTTTGTTGCAAAATATCCTGCATGAGGTCCTCCATAGCCCAAAGGAATTCCAAAACGTTGAGTTGTTCCAACAACAACATCAGCCCCGAACTCTGCAGGAGCTTTTAATTTAACTAGTGATAAAATATCAGCGGCTACAGCAACTTTTATATTATTAGCATTCGCTTTTCCTGTAAAACTTGTGTAATCAAAAATTTGTCCGTGTTTGCCTGGATACTGAACAATAGCTCCATAATATTCATCAGAAAAATTAAATTCTTCATGATTTCCAACTACGAGTTCTACACCTATAGGGATAGCTCTAGTTTTTAAAACAGACAAGGTTTGAGGTAATATTTCTTCCGAAACAAAAAACTTATTTATGTTTGCTTTTTTTTGTGATCTTTCGCGAACATCGTATAACAATGCCATGGCTTCAGCAGCAGCAGTAGATTCATCTAATAAAGATGCATTTGCTAATTCCATTCCTGTTAAATCACATATCATTGTTTGAAAATTCAACAAGGCCTCTAATCTTCCTTGAGCTATTTCTGCTTGATAGGGGGTATATGCAGTATACCATCCTGGATTCTCAAGAACATTCCTTTTTATTACGCTGGGAACAATAGCTTCATGATATCCCAAACCGATATAACTTTTAAAAACTTTATTTTTTTTGGAAAGTTCTTCAATGTGATTTAGATATTCATATTCACTCATTGGAGCATCTAAATTCAATGAATCTTGTAAACGAATGTCTTCTGGAATTGTTTCATTGATCAACTCGTCTAAATTGTTAAGACCAATAGAATCGAGCATTAGTCTTTTGTCTATTTCATTGGGCCCAATGTGTCTTTTTTGGAATGAAGTTGTATTCATTAATCTAACATTAAAAGTTTACACAAAAATAATAAAAAATGAACTATTATTTCTTTAATAAAATGCCAAAAAAAATCAATTCATTAACATAAAATTGTTGATAAAAGAATCCTTAATTTTGTTATTATGGATCTCATTAAACTAATCCTTAATTTTTATGTGAATTCGAGCACGCATGTTGCTGTAGCTGTATATTCTTTGGTTCGAATTACTGAGTCATATTTTCAATTACTTTATAATGAAAACTTAGATTATTTCATCTTTTACGCAACCATTACTGGCTATAACTTTATAAAGTATGCTGGTGTGGCTAAATTCTACCATAGAAGCCTAACAAGAAGCATGCGATTGATTCAGGTTTTTTCATTGTTTTGTTTTTGTTTATTAGTCTATTATGGCTTAAAGTTATCCACAAATACCTTGTTCTACTTTATTCCATTTGGGCTATTAACCGTTGTTTATGTTGTTCCTTTTTTAGGGGGCTTTCAAAAGAATTTAAGAAGAGTTAGTTATTTAAAAATATTTTTAGTTGCTTTTGTTTGGTCTGGGGTTACTACCACTATTCCGCTTATTGTTGGTCAATACCAGCAAGATTATAGCTTAGTATTACTTTTTGTTCAACGTATGCTTTTTATTCTTGTTTTAATTCTTCCTTTTGAAATCAGAGATATGCAATTAGATTTTAAAAATTTAAAAACTTTGCCTCAAAAAATTGGGATTAAAAAAACAAAAAAAGTAGGTTTTGTTTTATTGCTTTTTTCGCTAACCATGGAGTTTTTAATAACGACATCACTTTCCAATAAAAATATTTATTTGCTCATCAGTTTCATATTGTTATTGTTTTTAATGCGTTCCTCTCAAAATCAATCTAAATTTTACAGTTCATTTTGGGTAGAATCCCTGCCAATTTTATGGTGGATTTTAATCTTAATACTTTAAAAATTGATTTATAAGTTCAGTTTTGTTATTGATTTTAGTTTGTGAAAACGTTGTAGTAAAAAGTTAATTCAAAAATTAGATTATAGCGCTTCATTTTGTAAATTTAGACCATTGAAAACCTAAACATGATTCAGACAAAAAGAAATTTTGTATTTGATTTTGACAGCACACTCACTAGTGTAGAAGCGTTAGATGTATTAGCTGAAATCACCTTGGTAAATAATCCTGATAAAGATCAAATTATTGAAGATATTATCGATATTACTAATTTGGGAATAGATGGAAAAATTTCTTTTACGGAATCATTAGAGCAAAGAATTAAATTATTAAATGCAAAAAAATCAGATTTACCAATTCTAATTAGTCATTTGCGTAAAAAGGTTTCTGTGTCCATAGAGAGAAACAAAGATTTTTTTCAAAAATTTTCTGATGATATTTATGTTATATCCTGTGGATTCAAGGAGTTTATAGATGATATTGTAAAAGATTATAACATCCCGTCAGAAAGAGTTTACGCTAATACATTTGAGTATGACGATAATGAGGTGATTGTTGGTTTTGATGCCAACAATGTTTTGTCTACCCATAATGGGAAAATCCAATGTTTAAAAGATCTTAACTTAGAAGGAGAGATTCAAGTCATTGGTGATGGTTACAGTGATTATGTTACAAAAGAGGCAGGAGTGGCTGACACTTTCTTTGCTTACACAGAAAATGTTTCTAGAGAGAAAACTATTAAAAATGCAGATCATATTACTCCAAATTTTGATGAATTTTTGTATGTAAATAAACTGCCTAGAAATATTTCTTACCCAAAAAATAGAATAAAAATTCTATTATTGGAAAATGTGCATCCAGATGCTTTTAAGAAGTTATCAGGTGATGGATTTACTGTAGAGACCGTTGCAACAAGTTTGTCAGAGGAAGAGCTTATTAAAAAGCTAGATGGAGTTCATGTTTTGGGTATTCGTTCTAAAACTCAAGTGACTAAAAAATTAGTAGAGTCTGCCACTAAATTAATGAGTATAGGTGCTTTTTGTATAGGTACTAAACAAATAGATTTGGAGGCATGTAAAGAAAATGGAATTACGGTTTTCAATGCACCATACAGCAATACACGTTCAGTAGTAGAATTAGCTATTGGTGAAATTATTATGTTAATGCGTTCTGTATTTCAAAGGAGTACAGAATTACATAATGGACAATGGAATAAAACAGCTCAAGGTTCTAAAGAAGTTAGAGGAAAGAAATTAGGTATAGTTGGTTATGGAAATATAGGAAAACAACTATCTGTTTTAGCAGAAGCTTTGGGGATGGATGTTTATTACTATGATGTAGAAGATAAGTTGGCTTTAGGTAATGCAACAAGGATTCAGAATTTAAAAGACTTATTAGAGCTTTCAGATGTAGTAACTTTACACATAGATGACAATGCGGCCAATAAAGATTTTATAGGGAAAGAGGAACTGGCTCAAATGAAAGATGGTGCTTATTTAGTGAATCTGTCAAGAGGGTTTGTTGTAGATATTAAAGCACTTAAGACAGCATTAGGGTCCGGTAAGTTAGCCGGTGCGGCAGTAGATGTTTATCCAGAAGAACCAAGAGCTAATGGAGATTATTATACAGACTTAAAAGGCCTAGATAATGTGATATTAACTCCGCATGTTGGGGGGAGTACAGAAGAAGCACAACGAGATATTGCTGATTTTGTTCCAGGTAAGATTATGGCTTACATAAATTCAGGAAACACCGTAGATGCTGTAAATTTTCCAAATATTAGATTACCGAGACAAACAAAAGCACATCGATTTTTACATATTCATAAGAACGTGCCGGGAGTGATGGCTAATATTAATAGAGTTTTAGCAGAGTTTGAGCTAAACATTACAGGCCAGTTTTTATCTACAGATGCAAAGGTTGGTTATGTAATTACAGATGTTGATAAAGAGTACAATAAAAAAGTTATTAAAGCTTTAAAAGATGTCAAAGGGACTATAAAATTTAGAGTGTTATACTAAAGTACTAGTTCAAAAAACTTATAAATATTATTTTCTAAAAAATGATTGTTCTATCTTTGAGAGCAATCGTCTTTTATTTAATGACCTACCAAAATTCACTAGATTACGCAAAACAATTAGATCGAGAGGATTCATTATCCTATCTCAGGGATGAATTTCATATTCCTAGAGATAAGCATGGAAAAGAATGGCTTTATTTTACCGGTAATTCTTTAGGGTTACAACCAAAAATAACTTCTAAATATATTAGGCAAGAGCTCGATGATTGGGCAAATTTTGGTGTAGAGGGGCACTTTGAAGCAAAAAACCCGTGGTTGTCATATCATGAGCTATTAACTGATAACATGGCAAAAATAGTTGGAGCTAAACCCATTGAAGTAGTGGTTATGAATACATTAACAACTAATCTTCATTTGTTGATGGTGTCTTTTTATCAGCCCACAAAAACCAAGTATAAGATCATCATAGAAAGTGATGCATTTCCATCAGACAGATATGCTGTTCAGTCGCAATTATCTTTTCATGGATTTGATCCAGACGAAGCACTTATAGAATGGAGCCCAAAAGAAGGAAAAGAGTTACTTGAATTAGAAGATTTGAAATCTATATTAGATTTACAGGGAGATGAGGTGGCTCTGTTATTAATTGGAGGAGTAAATTATTATACCGGTCAATATTTAGATATAAAAAAAATAACTGAATTAGGGCATGCAAAAGATTGTATTGTAGGTATTGATTTAGCTCACGGAGCTGGAAATATTCAACCCAACCTCCATGATAGTGGTGTAGACTTTGCAGCCTGGTGTACCTACAAGTACTTAAATTCTGGACCCGGGAGTTTATCAGGCTTATTTGTGCATGAGAAACACGCACAAAGGAAAGATTTACCAAGGTTTGCAGGTTGGTGGAATCATAATAAAGAAACACGATTTAATATGCGTCAACCTTTTGATGTAATGAAAGGTGCAGAGGGTTGGCAACTAAGTAACCCTCCAATTTTATCTATGGCAGCTATAAAGGCGTCTCTTGATATTTTTGAGAAAGTAGGCATGGATGTATTACTCAAAAAATCAAAAAAACTGACAGGTTTCTTCGAGTTTTTAATTCATCAAATAGCTTCAGATACCATCAAGATAATTACACCTGCTCATCCAAATGAAAGAGGTTGTCAGTTGTCTTTGCAAGTTAAAAATGCAGATAAAAATCTTCATAGAAAATTAACAGAAAATAATATTATTACAGATTGGCGTGAGCCCAATGTTATTAGATGTGCACCAGTACCAATGTATACAAGTTTTGAAGATGTATATCATATGGTGAAAACTTTTGAAAGTCTATTGTAAATGAATAAAAAAGAGAAAATACTTATTGTTGGAGCTGGTTTATGTGGTTCTTTACTGGCATTAAGAATGGCTCAAAGGGGATATCAAGTCTTAGTTTACGAAAGTAGGTCAGATTTGCGAGAATCTGATATTTCAGCAGGTAGGTCTATTAATTTATCATTATCTGATCGAGGTCTTAAAGCACTTAGAATGGCAGGTGTTGAAGAAAAGGCTAGAGAATTATGTATTCCAATGAAAGGTCGTTTAATGCATGACGATAAGTCTAATACTTTTGAGTCAAATTATTCGGGAAGACCAGGAGAGTGTATCAATTCTATATCGAGAGGTAACTTAAATAGTTTATTACTTACTGAGGCTGAGAAGCATCCGAATGTAACTATTGTTTTTAATACAAAATGTTTACATATAGACATAGAAGCTAAAACAGCAACTTTTGAATCTCAAAATTCTAAACAAGAATTTAAAGAGAAAGCTAGTGTTATTTTTGGGACAGATGGTGCAGGATCTTCATTACGAAAAAGCTATGAAAAACAATTCTCAGAATTTAGCGTTTCTCAAGATTTTTTAACACATGGTTATAAAGAACTCGAAATTCCTGCTGACAAAAATGGGAATCATATCATAAGTAAAGAACACCTTCATATTTGGCCCCGAGGAGATTACATGCTTATTGCACTTCCAAATATGGATGGAAGTTTTACTGTTACTTTGTTTTTAAGTTATTCTAATGGGGTGTATAATTTTGATAATCTTATTTCAGAAAAAAAAATCATAGAATTTTTTAAAAAAGATTTTCCAGACACATTATCATTAATTCCAGACATATTAAAAGAATTTGAAAATAATCCAACGGGTAAATTAGGGACCATTAAATGCTATCCATGGGCATACAAAGGAAATACATTATTACTAGGAGATTCCTCACATGCGATAGTCCCATTTTATGGACAAGGCATGAATGCTTCTTTTGAGGATGTTTATGTTTTGGATGCTGTATTAAATCAATTTGAAGGCAATTGGTCAACCGTATTTTTAGAGTTTCAAAAACAAAGAAAAATTGATACAGATGCCATTGCTGATTTAGCTATTGATAATTATTTTGAAATGCGTGATCATGTAGCTAATCCATCATTTAAGGAGAAAAGAACGATTGAAATGAATTTAGAAAAGTTTTTTCCAACCCAATATTTTTCTAAATATTCTTTGGTTACCTTCAATGAAAATATTGGATATCATGAAGCCATGACCAAAGGAAGAGCACAGGATAAAGTCTTACTTAAAATGATTGAAAATTCTTTGTACACTTCTTCCTCACAAGACTCCGAAGAGCTCATGCATAATATCTTGGAAAAAGTTCAAGAAGAAACTAATAAGCTTTTAAAATAAATATATTTTAGAATAGATTAAAATAAAGTCAAATATATACTTAACTGAATTGTAAATGAACTTATGTATATTTATGCTTTAACTGGTATATTTTTTTAATATACTAGAGATCAAGTCATACATTAATTGATAGCGTTAAAAAATGAATACTAAAGTATCGCCAAGAGGAGCCTACCCTCATGTAAAAGTTGTGGGAGATTTTATTTTTGTTTCAGGAACTAGCTCTCGAAGAGCAGATAATAGTATTGCAGGTGTTGCAATTATAGACGAAATGGGAACTAAAGAATTAAATATAGAGGAACAAACAAGAGAAGTTTTAAAAAATATTGATAAAAACCTTCAAACTGTTGGTGCTAGCTTAAAAGATGTGGTTGATGTTTCTTCCTTTCTTGTCTCTATGAATGATTTTGCAGGATATAATAAAGCCTATGGCGAGTTCTTTGAAAAGGAGACTGGCCCAACAAGAACTACGGTAGCAGTTCATCAATTACCACATCCAGATTTAGTTGTAGAAATAAAAGTTACAGCTTATAAAAAAAAAGTAAATAGTGATCTATGAAAAAACAGTATGTATTAATTATTTTTTTTCTAACAACTACAATTTTTGCTCAAGAAAATTGGAATCAACTCATAGACGGTAAATTAAATTCGGTAATCTCTAGTCATCGAACTTTTGTGAGTATTCCTAATCTACCTTCAGATATTAAAAAAATGTATGAGAATGTTAGTTGGGTAAAACAACATTACGGTAAAGTTGGCTTTAAGCTAAAAACACTAGAATCTTCAACATTACCAGTTTTATTTGCTGAACGAATTATTAATCCAGCTTTTAAAACAATTTTATTTTATTTTCATCTAGATGGTCAGGGGGTAAATCCAAAAAGTTGGGACCAAGAAGATCCTTTCACTCCTGTATTAAAAGAACAAAATGAAGCAGGAGAATGGAATGAAATTTCATGGGCGAATGTAGATAAAGGGATTAACGATGATTGGCGAATTTTTGGAAGAGCAGCAGCAGATGATAAAGCACCTATTTTAATGTTTCTATCGGCTTTAGAATTGTTGGAATCTAGAAAACAGACACCAAAATTTAACATCAAAATTATTTTTGATTTAGAGGAAGAATATGGATCTAATGGGTTTCTATCGACACTGCAAGAATATAAGAAGAATTACAAAGCAGATTATATGATTATTATGGATGGTCCTGCTCATAATTCAAATCAACCCACATTAACTTTCGGTTGTAGAGGTATTGCTAGTTTTAGCATTACCACTTATGGTTCAAAATTACCACAACATAGTGGTCATTACGGGAATTATGTTGCTAATCCAGTATTTAGACTTTCTAGATTGTTAACCTCTATGAAGTCAGAAAATGGAAAGGTACTAATAGATGGATATTATAAAGGGATAACCATTTCAGAGGAGGTGTCAAATATTTTAAAATCTGTACCCGACAATAAAGAAGATATAAATAATAGTTTGATGATTTTCAAAGAAGAAAGTGTTGGTGAAAATTACCAAGAGTCTCTCCAGTACCCATCATTAAATATTCGACAAATTGAAACTTCCTGGAAAGGAAAAGAATTAAAAACAATTATACCTGAATACGCAACAGCTCATATAGATGTTCGTTTGGTTGAGGAGACTGACGGTAAGATTCAACTAGAAAAAATTAAAAAACATATTAGAGGAGAAGGGTATTTAGTATTGGAGAGGGAGCCTACTAATGAGGAGCGATTATCTAATGCTAAAATTGCAACTTTTAAAGGAAACTCAGGAGTGAATGCTTTTAGAACAGCATTGAATGATCCCTTTGGAGAAAAACTCAGAAGATCATTAACAAATACTTTTGGGAAAGATCCCATAAGTATAAGAACAATGGGAGGTACAGTACCCATTATACCGGCCATTAATGAACTAGCTATACCTGCTATCATTGTTCCTATGGTAAATATGGATAACAATCAACACAACCCAAATGAAAATATACGAATTGGAAATATTAGACAAGGAATTAAAATTTGTCTTTCAATATTAAATACCAGTTTTAATGACTAGCTTTTTTTAGCTACATAACTAACAAGATATTATATCTAATTTAGTTGGATATAGAAATTAGCATGAAAATTAAAAATTACATTAATGGTGAATATGTAAATCCTATTTCAGATAATTGGATTGATAATTATAATCCATCAATAGGAGAAGTGTATGGGCAACTTCCTGACTCTAATAGTCAAGATGTAGAAATTGCATATAAAGCAGCAGAGGCTGCCTTTCGAGGATGGTCCGAGACAACTTTAGATGAAAGATCAAAAATACTTTCTAAAATTGCGAAACTTATCATTGCAAAATTACCTGAGTTAGCAATGGCTGAAGCAAAAGATAATGGAAAGCCTGTTCGTGTAGCAAAATCAATTGATATCCCCAGAGCATCTGCTAATTTTCAGTTCTTTGCTAATGCTATTACTCAGTTTGCTTCAGAGGCTCATGAAAGTGTTGGCCAAAATGCAATAAATTTTACACTCAGACAGCCTATAGGGGTAGTGGGGTGTATTTCCCCATGGAATTTACCCTTATACTTATTTACCTGGAAAATTGCACCTGCAATTGCTGCTGGCAATTGTGTAGTAGCAAAGCCAAGTGAAATTACTCCAATGACCGCTTATTTACTTGGGGAGATACTTACAGAAGCGGGTCTTCCTAAAGGCGTTTTAAATATTATTCATGGCCTTGGAACAACAACTGGTCAAGCTATTGTAGAACACCCAAATATTAAAGCAATTTCATTTACTGGAGGAACAAAAACTGGAGCACATATTGCTAAAGTTGCAGCGCCTATGTTCAAGAAATTATCACTAGAGCTAGGAGGAAAAAATCCAGCTATTATTTTTTCAGATTGTGATTATAACGAGATGTTACAGACGACAGTTAGATCATCATTTGCCAACCAGGGTCAAATTTGTTTGTGTGGTAGTAGGATTTTTGTTGAGGCTTCATTATATCAAAAATTTAAAACAGATTTTATAGCAGCTGTATCTAAATTAAAAGTTGGATCTCCTTTTAATAACAATACTGATATAGGTGCTTTGGTTTCAAAAACCCATTTAAATAAAGTTAAATCATATATAGACAAAGCCGAACAATACGGAGGTAATGTGATTTTTGGAGGAAATATAGTATCTGTTCACGATTCAGAAGACGGATATTATTTAGAACCAACAATTATAGAGGTAGATGATAATTCTTGTATTTTAAATCAAGATGAAATATTTGGTCCTATAGTAACTATCATGTCATTTAATGATGAAAATGAAGTATTAGCGATGGCAAATGATGTTAATTATGGATTGTCTGCAACTTTATGGACTAACGATTTAAAAAGAACGATGAGGGTATCTAAACAACTAGAAGTTGGAATTGTTTGGGTAAATACATGGTTATTACGTGACTTAAGAACACCTTTTGGAGGTGTAAAAAGTTCTGGAGTTGGAAGAGAAGGTGGTTTTGAGGCGTTACGCTTCTTTACAGAGCCCAAAAATATCTGTATTAAATATAATTAATAAATAATTTATAGTAATATTTAAAGAAATGGAATTAGGATTACAAAATAAAAATGCACTTGTTTGTGGGAGTACTCAGGGCATTGGAAAAGCGACAGCAATTTCTTTAGCAAAAGAAGGTGTAAATATTACCCTAATGGCTAGAAATGAAAAAGTTTTACAAGAGGTTTTAAAAGAATTACCCCAGAATGGAAAACAAAAACACAGGTATTTAGTAGCCAATTTTTCTGACCTTGATCAAATCAAGAATATAATTTCAACTAATAATAGTTTCCATATTTTGGTTAACAATACAGGTGGTCCAAAAAGTGGTGCGATTATAGACGCTAGTGTGGAGGAGTTCTCAGCAGCATTTCAAATGCATGTATTAGTTAATCAAATTTTATCTCAAGCTGTTGTTCCATTTATGAAAAAAGAATGCTTTGGAAGAATTATCAATATTATTTCAACCTCTGTTAAAGAGCCAATTCCTGGCTTAGGTGTTAGTAATACAATAAGAAATGCAGTAGCAAATTGGTCAAAAACAATGTCAGCTGAACTTGCAGAGTTTGGAATTACTATGAATAATATATTACCAGGTTTTACAGATACTGCGCGTTTAGATCAGATTATTAAAATAAAAGCAACTGCTGCCAATACTTCAATAGAAGAAATGTCTAAAATTATGAAAAATTATGTGCCAGCAAAACGATTTGCAAAGCCAGAAGAAACTGCTGCTGCAGTTACATTTTTAGCTAGTAATTCTGCTAGTTATATTACAGGAGTTAATCTTCCTGTTGATGGCGGTAGAACAAAATCATTGTAAAGTAAGATGTGTAATAAACTCTAAATTTTTAAGAGTTATAAAAAATAGCATATATTGAAACAAATTCATCATCATAAAACTTATGGAAATAAAAACACCTTTTAACTTACAAAAATGGATTGATGACAATAGACATTTATTAAAGCCCCCTGTAGGTAATAAAAA
Organism: uncultured Flavobacterium sp.; assembly: GCA_913061465.1. Classification (GTDB taxonomy): domain Bacteria; phylum Bacteroidota; class Bacteroidia; order Flavobacteriales; family Flavobacteriaceae; genus Polaribacter. The sequence goes on along the minus strand of CAJXSU010000036.1, from coordinate 9,874 downwards.
TTTATATGTAGAGTCAGAAGATTATATTGTAATGATTGTTGCTGGTCCAAATGCTAGAAAAGATTATCATTACAATGAAACAGAAGAGCTATTTTATCAGATAGAGGGTGAGATTCTTGTGAAAACACAGCAAAATGGAAAGCTTGTTGAAGTTCCAATAAAAGCTGGAGAGATGTTTCTTTTACCAGCAAAAATACCACACTCACCAATAAGATCTGAGGGCTCAATAGGTTTAGTTATTGAAAGAAAAAGAACCAAAGAACAAAAAGATGGTTTACTATGGTTCTCAGACAGTGCAAATGAGTTGCTTTATGAAGAATATTTTAAGTTAACTAATATCGAAAAAGATTTCCTTCCTGTTTTTAAAAGGTTTTATTCCGATGAAAAATTAAGGACTTGCCCAAAAACAGGTGAAATTATGGAGGTTGACAAAAGATTCTATGATCAATAATATTTCTTAATGAAACGTAAGCTAAGAATTAACGGACATTCACATTTGCTTCCTTATCCGGAGCAGATTCCTTCATTTATGAAAGAAAAGGAAATTTTTTGGGTAGACGATGAACGGAAGCACATGCTCCAAAAAGGATGGAAACGTCCGGTAACTGACTCTAGTTTTTTTTTAGATGAAAAACTAGTATGGATGGAAAGAAACAGGTTAGATCATGCAGTTGTTTTAAATCTTTCTCAACTATACGGTAATGGTTTAAGGTTAGAGGAAATGAAAAAAGCCTTACGATTTCAAAATGATTTTAATGCTAGAGTACAACAAGATTATCCATCTAAATTTACTTGTGGTTTTGTTGTTCATCCTGGTTTTATTCAAGGTGCTTTATGGGAAATAGAGCGTTGTGTAGAGGAATTAGATTTGAAAGTTTTGTGTTTGCCCACTCACTTTATGGATTCTATAGGACAGTGGAAGTGTGTTTTTGATAAAGAGAATGATCCAATTTTTGAATTGGCAGATAAGTATAAATTAGCGATAGAAATTCATCCTTATGACGGTGATAAAATGATAAAGTTAGAAAATACTTCATGGCGTTTTCATTTAATTTGGATGTTGGCTCAATGTGGAGATGCCTATCATTTTTATACTTTAAATGGGATGCAAGAACGTTTTCCAAATATACGAACTTGTTTTGCTCACGGAGGTCAGTTAGCTCAGATGAACTTGGGTAGAAGAATACAAGGTTTTGATGGAAGACCAGACTTATTTGAGGGTAAAACACATCCAAGAAAAGCAGTAGGACATCCGAACATCTATTTTGACACTTTAGTTCATGATACAGACTCTCTAAAATTAATGATAGAACGACAGGGTTCTAATCAAGTTATCATGGGTTTAGATGATCCATACCCTTTGGGAGAAATGGAAAGTGATGCACAATCCTCTTATCCAGGGAAACTTCTTGATTTAGCCATAGATCGATCAATTATCGATACTAAACAGTATCATGAGATTTGGGAGGATAATACCTTAAGATGGTTGTTTGGTGATGATAAAAAAGCAAAACAAGAGTTGATCGATAAAATTTTAATTTAGTATTTTAAGTATGTATTTTGTAATTATTTAGACCTAATATATTTTTTAAGTTTTAAATAATCATTTGATTTTTTTATTCTATAGATATTTTAAAATTACTGTTTTTATTTATTTTTAAAGATGTTTCATTGAATTTTGGTGGGCCAAATTTACCTTTTTTATCATTTGAAAAACCATAAGGTTCTTTAGGGATTCCTAAAAAATTAGTATCCAATTTTTTATTATTATTTAAATCGTGAAAAAATGAAAAAGCATAGACTCCTTTTTTCAGTGAATGAAAAGTAAATTGTGCTTTATTATCTTTCACAAGTACTTCTGCACTTTTATAGATTTCTTTCATATAGCTTTCTTCAGATTTATAGAGCGCTATGAGAATACTACCTTTATTAAATTTTGTAAAAGAAATATCCAAGCTAATAGATATATTATTTTTCTGCTGACTATGTAAACTTGAGACTAAATTTATTAAAATTAAAAATGTTAAGAATGACGTTTTCATTAATATGGTGTCTTTTTTATTTAAATATAAAAATTTTAAGGTTGAACTCTTATTTTTAGTTTTAAAAATTTATAATCCTAACTTTATATTTATCTTAATTTGTTGTAATGATAAATTTGAATTGATAAGTTTCATAATTATTTTATATCTAAGTTTTTCTATGGATTCATCAAAATATTTAGCCCATTTGACTTCTTTAAATAAGTGTTTAATCTCTTTTTCTCTTCTTTGTGCATCACTTAAAGTGAATAAGAAAATTGTCTTATCGGTATTTGGAATCTTAATATTAATTTTTTTAGTTTCAAAGTTTATTGAAACAAAAAATAGTTTTTCTTTTTCATTTAAATGGTAAAAATCGTTCCATTTAGCAAATGCTGTTATTCTTTGTTGATTTTTATATGGTGAATTAGTAGTTAGCCTCCATCTACAACTGGCAACTCTACCCCAATGATTAGATTCTCGATAAACTCCATCTTCTGTAAAATAATACAAACTATTTGACTTGCTTTTATAATTGTTTCTCTCAGGTATTTCGTAGTTGATGTCTTCTTTAAATTCACAATATGTATATTTAAAAAAGTTTGTTTTATTGTATGTCTTCAAATGGAAAATAAATTAAATTAAAAAACGCAATCAAATTAATGATTGCGTTTAAATATTATTAAATAATATTTAATTATTTAACTTCTTCGAAATCCACATCTTCAACATCATCACTTTCAGCTGACGCCTCTGGTTGGCCTTGTTCTGCTCCAGGAGTTGCTCCAGCTTCTTGTTCTGCTTTGTACATTTCCTCAGAAGCAACTTTCCAAGCTTCGTTGATTTTTTCCATAGCAGCATCAATTAGTGTTAAATCTTTAGACTCATGTGCAGCTTTTAATTCTACTAAAGCAGCTTCAATTGGACCTTTTTTATCATCTGATAATTTCTCCCCAAATTCCTTTAATTGCTTTTCGGTTTGGAAAATCATTCCGTCAGCAGCATTAATTTTTTCAGCTGTTTCTTTCGCATTTTTATCTGCATCAGCATTTGCCTCAGCTTCTTGTTTCATTTTCTCGATTTCTTCCTCTGATAAACCTGATGAAGCTTCTATTCTAATCTCATGAGATTTATTTGTTCCTTTATCTAAGGCTGAAACCTTAATAATTCCGTTTGCATCAATATCAAATGTTACTTCAATTTGAGGTATTCCTCTTTGAGAAGGAGGTAAACCGTCTAAATGAAAACGTCCAATAGTATTATTATCTGCTGCCATTGCTCTTTCACCCTGTAAAACATGAATTTCAACTGAAGGTTGGTTATCTACAGCAGTAGAGAATACTTGAGATTTTTTAGTTGGAATGGTTGTATTTGCATCAATTAATTTTGTAAAAACATTTCCCATCGTTTCAATTCCTAATGATAAAGGTGTTACATCTAATAATAAAACATCTTTTACATCACCAGTTAAAACACCACCTTGAATTGCAGCTCCAAGAGAAACTACCTCATCTGGATTTACACCTTTACTTGGAGACTTTCCAAAGAATTTTTCAACAGCCTCTTGAATTGCAGGGATTCTTGTAGAACCACCTACTAAAATAATTTCATCAATATCTGAAGTCGATAAATCAGCATTTTTAAGTGCAGTTTGACAAGGTTTAATAGTTCTTTTTACTAAATCATCGATTAACTGCTCAAATTTTGCTTTTGATAAACTTCTTACTAAGTGTTTTGGTCCGCTAGCTGTGGCTGTTACATAAGGAAGGTTGATCTCTGTTGTGGCAGAACTTGATAATTCAATTTTTGCTTTTTCAGCAGCTTCTTTTAATCTTTGTAAAGCCATAGGATCTTTCCTTAAATCCATATTTTCCTCTGCTTTGAACTCTTCCGCTAACCAGTTAATGATTTTTTCATCAACATCATCACCCCCTAGGTGAGTATCTCCATCTGTTGCTAATACTTCAAAAACTCCATCCCCTAATTCTAGAATAGAAACATCATGTGTTCCACCACCAAAGTCAAACACTACAATTTTTTTATCGTCATTTGCCTTATCTAAACCATATGCTAATGCTGCAGCTGTAGGTTCATTAATAATTCTACTAACTTTTAAACCTGCAATTTCTCCAGCCTCTTTTGTAGCTTGCCTTTGTGCATCATTAAAATATGCGGGAACAGTTACAACAGCTTCAGAAACGTCATGTCCTAAATAGTCCTCAGCAGTTTTTTTCATTTTTTGTAATACCATTGCAGATATTTCTTGTGGTGTATATAAACGACCATCAATATCCACTCGAGGAGTGTCATTATCACCTTTGACTACCTTGTAAGGTACTCTAGTTGCTTCTTTTGTAGATTCAGAAAATTTATTTCCCATAAATCTTTTGATAGAATACACTGTTTTGGTAGGGTTTGTAACCGCTTGGCGTTTTGCTGGATCTCCAACTTTTCTTTCGCCACCTTCAACAAAGGCAACGATAGAAGGTGTTGTTCTTTTTCCTTCTGAATTAGGAATTACCACAGGTTCATTACCTTCCATTACTGAAACACATGAATTCGTTGTTCCTAAATCGATTCCAATAATTTTACTCATAATTTTATATTTATAATTTATTTTTTCAACTTAATTTACTTTACTTATTCAATATGTATGCCAATAGATTTTTAATTAAAGTTTGTCATATTTTCAAACTTTATTTTCCTTTTTGGTGACAATTTGACATAATTTCAATATTTTTTAGTTGAATTTACCAACTTGAAAGCCATATAATTAATTATATTTGGCCTGATAGAATTGCTAAAAAATCTTTAATGAGTAAATTTGATGAGAAAATTCTTTTTTATAAGAAGAACATGATTTCCATGGGACTTGCCTATGAAGACGAATTATTTGAAAAGATTACTAGAGGATTAGGACCTTCGATCTTTAAAAGAGACGCAGCATCAGTATCCACATCCGATGAAAAAGAAGTTTTTACCGTTAAGCATAATTTCCTTATAAATAAATTAGGCTTAGAAGATGGAGTTTATTTAGATGATGCTATAAATAAAGTAGCTGTTTTGATGGGGAAAACAAATAGGGTTAAATATCGAGCAATTTTTTATTACTTGCTTGTAAAAGAGTTAGGGCAAGAATCTACGATTTTAAACAAATAAAAAACCCAAATAGTAAAACTATTTGGGTTTTGTATATAACTAGAATATTATTAGTCCTTGCTTACAGCTAAAGTGTAAACAACTAAACCAAATCCAATTTTGTTAATTGCATCTCCAATATTGTAGATAACTTCCATTGAAGGAAGAACATTTTCGATACCATTATACCATCCATCAGTTCCAGCCATATATCCTAATGGATAAATTGCCCAACCAACAAGAAGGAACCAGCATAATGTTTTGTGAGCCTTTAGTACGTTTCCACCAGCTGCTTCAGCTAGCTTCTTTAGACTACCTAACCAAACTTCGTATGCTATATAAAAATAAGCAAGACCAGAAAGTAATCCCCACATAGATGCGTTTAATAGACCACCATCCCATCCAGACTCACCAAAGAATCCGGTAACTAGCATGATAGTTGAAAATCCAATTAACTTCCACATGTGAGATTTAGTAGCACCAGCTACTCTAAGTATTAAATAAAATTCAACACACATTAATGGAACTGTTAAAATCCAATCTACATATCTAAATACTGTAGTAGAGTCTCCAGCAGCATGAGCATCTCTCATGTACATGTAGTGTACAGCAGCTATAAAAGTAATTAATCCTGAAACTAAAAGAGATGTTCTCCATTTAGCATCAACACTGTTCATTGAAAGGAAGAAAAAGACAGATGCTGCCATCATAGCCATTGCTCCAAGCCAGAAAGTAAATCCTGTGCCATCCGTTGGGACAGCCATTGCAATTAAGTTTAAATAATTCATAAAAAAAATGATTTGTTAGTAATTAGTTTTGTTAGGTTAATTAATATAACCTGAACGAAAATACAAAAAAAATATTAACTTTGAAAAAAAAAACATCTTTTGAGAGTACATTATCAAGATTTTATGATTTTTTTTACATTTCTACTATTTTGGGTAAGTATTCAATTTGGTCAAATCATAGAAGATTCTATCGCGTATGCCATCGTACTCTCTATTGGAATTATTCATGGTTCAAATGATTTTACAATTCTAAAAAAACAACAAACTAACACTAAAAGTTTTTTAAAGTCTACTGGATTTTATTTATTTCTTATTATAATGTGTATTGTGAGTTATGTAGCAATTCCTTTTGCTTCCTTTGTATTCTTTATACTATTAAGTTCTTATCATTTTGGGGAGCAACATCTTGAGGGAAAAGTTTTTGGGTCTAAGCTACTTAAATCAATTCTTTACATGGCTTACGGAATGCTTATATTTTCTCTGATTTTTATTGAGAATTTGAGTGATGTAGATGTGATCATGCAAAATTTAACTGGATATATTATCCCAAATGAGTGGATTAATATAATGTTTATTGCATCTCTATCATTGTTAATAGTTCTATTTACCTTCTTGTTTACAAGAAAAATTAAACCAAAAATTCATATTGTAAGAGAGTTGTTTTACATATTACTATTGTTTTTAGTTTTTAAAACAAGTTCTTTAATTTTAGGCTTTGCAATCTATTTTGTCTTGTGGCATAGTATCCCATCTATATTAGATCAAACAAAATTTTTATCAGGTGACTATTCTTTTAAAACAATTTTGGAATACTTAAAAACAGCATTTGTTTACTGGTTAATCAGTATTTTAGGATTAGTTATTGCATATTACTTTCTTGATGAAAGTCTATTTAACTCCATTATATTTATCGTTTTATTTGCTGTTACTGCTCCACATGTGTGGGTGATGAATAGAATGAAGCAATAAGGAGTTATCTTGTGAATACTAATTCACTTTCTGTTGATAAAGATTCCGTGTAAAGATAACCTTCAGTATCAAATCTTTTGAGTTCAACTAGTGTATTTATATTATTTTCAATAATATATCTGACCATTAGGCCACGAGCTCTTTTGGCATAAGTCATCACAATTTTATAGTCTCCATTTTTAAATTCTTTAAAGATTGGAGTAATCATTGGGTTTTTTAGCACTTTTCTCGGAACTGCTTTAAAATACTCTGCACTAGCTAAATTTATCAATAAATCACCTTCATTCATCTCATCGTTTAATGAATTGGCTAGGCTTGAATCCCAAAATTTATAAAGATTATTGGATTCGCCAATAGTTAGTTTAGTTCCCATTTCTAAACGATAGGGTTGAATTAAGTCTAAGGGTTTTAATAGGCCATAAAGCCCAGATAAAATTCGAAGACGACTTTGTAGTAAAGGTATTTTTTCTTCTGCCAGAGATTTTATATCAATTCCTTTAAAAACTTCACCTGTAAATGCATAAATAGCTTGTTTTGAATTCTCTGGGGAAAACGGTTGATGCCAGCTTTGATTTCTTTCGTAATTTAAATCGGCAAGGGCAGGTGATATTTTCATTAAATCACCTAGCTTTTTTTTTGATAAGTTTTTTAGTTTCTTATTAAGAAATGAAGATTCTTTTTGAAAAGAAGGTTGGCTAAAAACATCAGTTTTTGAATTACTTTCAAAATCTAGAGACTTTGCTGGAGAAATAATAATTTTCATTTATTAAATATATTATAAAGTAAAAATAAAGATTCTAAAAGAATTTGTCAAATTTTAGGAAGTCAAAATTTTTAATATATGAATTTTTTAAAAAAAAATATGAAATTACTCCTTAGAGTTCAAGGTGTATGTTTTCCATTTTTCTAAACAATCAGTTATATCTTTTGGAATTTCAGAATCAAACTTCATCATTTCTTTAGTTATAGGATGTCTAAATCCTAATGTTTTTGCATGTAAAGCTTGTCTTGGTAATATCTTAAAGCAATTTTCCACAAATTGTTTGTACTTAGTGAATGTAGTCCCCTTAAGAATATCATTTCCTCCATAGCGTTCATCATTAAATAACGTATGACCTATATGTTTAAAGTGAGCTCGAATTTGATGTGTTCTTCCTGTTTCTAACTTACATTCCACTAAAGTTACATAAGTATAGCGCTCTATTACTTTAAAATGTGTAACTGCATGTTTACCAAAGTCACCTTCTTGAAAAACATCCATTTGTAATCGATTTTTTAGACTTCGCCCTATATTTCCTTCGATAGTCCCTTCATTATCTTTCATATTCCCCCAAACTAAAGCAAGGTATTTCCGATTTGTCTTTCTATCAAAAAATTGTTTTGACAAATGTGCCATAGCAAAGTCAGTTTTAGCAACCACTAGTAGACCGCTTGTATCTTTATCTATTCTGTGAACTAGTCCCGGTCTCTCATTACTATTTGTAGGTAGATTTTCTATATGGTAAATTAGTCCATTGACAAGAGTGCCAGAAGGGTTTCCGTGACCAGGGTGAACAACCAAACCCGCTGGTTTATTAACAACCATGATCGTTTCATCTTCGTAGACTATATCTAAAGGAATATCTTCAGCAATTAATAAATTTTCCTGAGGTGGATGAGCAAGTACAATTCTAACAACATCTTTGGGTTTGACCTTATGATTAGATTTAACGGCAATATCATTTACTAAAACATTTCCAGCTTTAGCCGCCTGTTGTAATTTATTTCTAGTAGCATTTTCAATAAAATTCATCAAAAATTTATCAACACGAAGAGGGACTTGCCCGTCAGTAGCAATTACTCTGTGATGTTCGTATAAATCATCATTATCAAATTCTGGAATGAAGTTTTTTGTCATAATTTATTGCCTCTTACCATTGCCCATTATTAAATCAATCACCGCATTTTTTTCAAGTTTTGATCCAGATTTTACTTTTTTGCCATTAGATTTTAATCCGCGAATAACATCCTTATAATCACGAATGTATAAGAACTTTCCAATTTTGAAACCTATGGATTGTAATTGAGTTATGGCTTGACGTTTAGATTGTCCATTTAAGTCAGGTATGGTGATATCTCTATATTTAGAAGGATTTAATGTAAGGTAGATTTTACGTTTTTCTTTAACAAAACTTCCAGACACAGGAGTTTGTTCAATAACCGACTGTTTTGGGTATTTAGGGTTGTAACTTGCAGAATCTATGACTAAGAAATCTAAATTCAATTCCTTTAAAGTAGTTTCCACGTTCGACAAAGACATTTTATTTAAATTAGGAACCTGTATTTTTTGTTCGTGATTAGTAGTGAAACCTAGCCACCACTTTATGATTATTATTAATAATGATAGGCTAATGGTAGCGATTCCAATTTGGATAAAAAAAGACTTACTAATTAAAAACCTAAAGAAATTCATTTTTTAATTTTTTTAATGTTACAAAGGTAATGTAAAAATAGAATTAATCGAATTGGCAATTCTTTTATCTATCAACGAAATTTTAACTAAGTTTGTGTGTAAACCAACTAATAAATGCAAAAAAATATTGCCATTGTTATGGGAGGGTATTCTTCCGAAGCAGAAATTTCTTTAAAAAGTGGAGAGGTAGTCTATAATTCTTTAGATACCAGTAAATATTCCTTGTATAAAGTTTATATCTTAAAAGAGAAATGGGTTGTTTTAAATAATAATAAAGAATATCAAATTAATAAGAATGATTTTTCTTTTTTAATGGATAACCAGCATATTTGTTTTGATTGTGTATTTAATGCCATTCATGGAGATCCTGGAGAAAATGGAACACTGATTGCTTATTTTGATTTGTTAGGAATTAAACATACTTCTGCACCATTTTATCAAATGGCGCTTACTTTTAATAAAAGAGACACTTTAAGTGTTGTAAAAGAATACGGGATACCAACAGC
>CAJXSU010000035.1 GCA_913061465.1 uncultured Flavobacterium sp. | reverse complement strand
TACCTAATATTCCTGAAGACTATGTTCACAGAATAGGAAGAACAGGAAGAGCTGGCGCAAGTGGTGAAGCAATCTCTTTAGTTTCTAGTGAGGAGACAGAGTATCTTAAGGAAATAGAAAAATTACTAGGCAAAAAATTAGCTGGTGAAATTATAGAGGGCTTCGAGCCAACAGATAATGCTCCTCCAAAAAGAGCTGCTACTCAAAGTAAGGGTTCGTTTAAAAAATCCACTTCAAAAAAACCACATCGTAAAAATCATACACCAAGAGATGCCAGGTCATCAAGCTCTGAAGGTGGCCGAAGAAGAAACTCAAAAAACAGACGCAGATAGTGCGTCTTTTTTTTGCTTTTTATTGGCTACATTTGTGTAACAAATACTCAAAAAATGAAATATCATCAAATAGATTCAAATCTTTTTATCAAAAATAGACATCAGTTTATCGCAAAGATGAAGCCGAATAGTTTAGCGGTTTTTAACTCTAATGATATTTACCCAATAAGTGCAGATAGTACTATGCCTTTTGATCAGCACAGGGATATCTTTTATTTAAGTGGTGTAGATCAAGAAGAAAGTGTATTAGTTCTTTTTCCAGACTGTCCTAAAGCAAAGCATCGTGAAATTTTATTCTTAAAAGAAACAAGTGAACATATTGCAGTTTGGGAGGGTGAAAAGCTCACCAAAGAAGCTGCATTTGAAACAGCAGGAATTCAAACTGTCTATTGGTTAAAAGACCTCGAAAAGATTGTATTTGAACTCTCTACTCAATGCGATACTTTTTATATAAATACCAATGAGCACTATAGAGCTAATGTTGAAACAGAAACAAGGGAAGATCGTTTTACAAAATGGCTATTGGCTAAATACCCTGCACATTCTGTTGCAAAAAGTAATCCAATTTTACAAGAATTACGAGGTGTAAAAAACCCTATTGAATTAGATCTTATGCAAAAGGCTTGCGATATTACTGAAAAAGGATTTCGTAGAATTTTAAATTTCATAAAACCAAATGTTTGGGAGTATGAAATTGAAGCTGAGTTGGTTCATGAATTTATCAAAAACAGATCTAAAGGATTTGCCTATACCCCAATTATTGCCTCTGGAAATAATGCTAATGTATTACACTATATTGAAAACAATCAACAATGTAAAGCTGGCGATTTAATATTATTAGATGTTGCTGCAGAGTATGCAAACTATAAAAGCGATTTAACAAGAACTGTGCCTGTTTCTGGAAAATTTACAGACAGACAAAAAGCGGTTTATAATGCAGTAAATACCGTTAAAAAAGAAGCTACAAAATTATTAGTACCAGGTACTTATTGGGAACAATATCATGTAGAAGTTGGAAAACTGATGACTTCAGAATTATTAGGTTTAGGCCTACTTGATAAGGCTGATGTACAAAATGAAGATAAAGATTGGCCCGCTTATAAGAAGTATTTTATGCATGGTACATCTCATCATATCGGATTAGACACTCATGATTATGGGTTGTTACATTTACCAATAGAAGAAAATATGGTTTTTACTGTTGAGCCTGGTATTTATATTCCAGATGAAGGGTTTGGGGTTCGTCTAGAAGATGATGTTGTAATACAAAAATCTGGAGAACCTTTTAACTTAATGGGTAATATTCCTATTGAAGCAGATGAAGTTGAGGCGTTAATGAATAAAAGCTAACCCCTAACTTTTAAGAAGAAAGACTATTTAAAAACCCTATTGTTTTTGTATTAAAATCATCCGGTTGTTCTACGTTTACAACATGACCACAATTTTTCACCACATATAAAGAGGACTTAATATGTTCTTTAACAACTCTTTTTATAGAAGGTAAAAACAAATGATCTTGTTCTCCCATAACATAAAGGGTAGGTATTTTTATATCTTTGGCTCTAAAAAACCGCAATAAAGGGTTGATTTCTGCAGTGAGTTTAAACCATCTAATAAATTCTTTCTGATATAATTTTTTTGCTTCATTAACAAAAAGAAGTCTAGATTCCTTATGGTTTTTCCTTGGCATGATAATAAAAGCAAATAATTTGTACAACATCATATAGGGAACCACAGATTTAAATAGGTTGCCTACACGCATTAGTATTTGAGAGCGAAAGTTTAATTTTAAAATTGCACCCCCAAGAACCATGCTTTCTACTAAATCAGGTCTCTTTTCTGCTAAATTTCTAATTAGAATTGTACCTAAAGAGATCCCTATAAAATGGGATTTTTTAATTTTTAAGTACTCTAAAACCTCAAAAATATCTTCTGTTATAGCGTTAAACGTATACTCATTGCTAAAGGTGTCTTTAAAGGTAGGATTCGTATTGCCATGCCCTCTAAGGTCTAAAACCAAAACATTAAACTCTTTTTTAAATGCTCTTATTTGTCTGAACCATATAGAACTACTTCCTCCTGCACCGTGAACGAAGCTAACCCACTTAGTGGTGTTTTCGTTTAAATAAGTATAATGGTTTAGCATAGTATAGATTACAAATATACTCTTATTTTCTAGGAAAATAAGACTTCTCTAGTGTGCCTTTTTTTTTTGATGGTTATAAAAATTTAATCCAATAAACATTAATATTGCAGGAAGAAGCCAACCTAAACTTTGAGAAGAAAGTGGAATCCAATAAGTGATTGGTTTTAAAAAACCTCCTATCTGCAGTGACTCAAGAAAATCTGGGATGCTAAAAATAAATGTCACACATACAACTCCTTTAAAAACAAATGGAGACGCAAATTTATTGGAAACCACATTCAATAAAATTAAAACAATAGTAATTGGATAGATAAACATCAATGCTGGAATTGCTGCTCTAATAATGAAATCAACCTCAAAATGACCAATAAGAACCCCTATAACACAACTTATAAAAGCAGTTACAACATATGCTTTTTGAGAATTTTTAAAAATTTCTTTTACATAATCTGACGTTCCAGTGACAATACCAACAGCAGTTGTAAAACATGCCAAGGCAACCAGAATACTTAAAAAAGACGTTCCTATTGTACCTAATGTTTGTAAACTCAAACTTGTTAGAATGTCTGTTCTAGATGAATTTTCAGCAAAGGAAACACTCAATGCCGCACCGCTAAACAACAAGCCTCCATAAATTAATAACAACCCAGAACCCGCAAAAAAACCAGCTTTAGTTATAAGTGTTTTAATCTCTCCATAAGACGTATACCCTTTTAGGTTTAATGAGATAATAATAACCGCACCAATTAAAACACCTCCAATGGCATCAAAAGTCTGATAGCCTTCTAAAACACCACTTATGAATGGAGCTTCATAGGTGTTTAAATTCATTTCGTGAGTAATTCCTGAAGAAGCCAATGCAATAACAGCTAGTAAAATAAAAACAATAACAGGTGTTAAAAACTTACCTATTAGATTTATAATCTTGGAGCGATTAACCGCAAAAATAAAAATCAATAGAAAATAAAGACTGCTTGTTAATAGCGAGCTAGTCCCAAAAAAAGGCTGTATGGCCATTTCGTGTGTAACAGACGCAGTTCTAGGTGCAGGAATAGTAACCGCAATTAGATACATGAAAACACAGTATAGTGAGCTAAACCAAGGAGCTACTTTTTTTGCTAAGTCATACATCGTTCCTTGTACTTTTGCGTGCGCCAAAATTCCAAGTATTGGTATAAAAACTGCTGTTATAATAAACCCTAAAAAAACCAACCACCACTGCTCACCTGCATTGGCTCCAAGAAAAGGAGGAAGAATAAGATTTCCAGCACCAAAAAAAAGGGAAAAGATTGCAAAACCAACAATCAAAATTTCTTTGTTTTTTGTCATTTTAAGCGTTTTTTCATCAAAAAGAAGGTGAAATTGGCCAAAATATACAACAAAACGACCAAAATGACACAAAACTTAATTGTTCCAAAATAGAAAGAAATAATTCCACCAAAACATGTATCGTTTAATAAAAATTGATCTAAATATTGTAGCCCCATAATACACAACACAACTACAAATAAAAGACCCAGCGTTAATCTTAGTTCTTGATTTTTACTTAGAGATGTAAAAGGTGGCGAAAACATGAAATAAATTCTGTGATAAGTAGGAAAGATACATATTTTTGTATTATGGAAAAATGGCTGTTATTTAAAAATACTAAAATTTCATATACAGACTCCGGAAAAGGGGCTACAGTGGTGTTCTTACACGGTTTTTTAGAAAACAAACACATGTGGAACAAAATTATTCCTATGGTTTCTAAAAATAAAAGAGTTTTGGCAATAGATTTATTAGGCCATGGTCAATCAGGGTGTCTTGGTTATATTCATACTATGGAAATAATGGCTGAAACAGTTTTTGCAGTTTTAAAATCTTTACGAATCAGAAAAATTATACTTATTGGCCATTCTATGGGGGGCTATGTTTCGTTAGCATTAGCAGAAAAAAAGCCCGAAATGATTAAGGGTTTATGTTTGATAAACTCAACGGCTAACTCAGATGATACTTCAAGGAAAACATTGCGGCTAAGGGCTAATAAAATGGCAAAAATTAATTTATCTAATATCGTAAGAATGTCATTTATTAATTTATTTAGTGAGAAAAGTAAATGTGAATATAAGGCTGAGATACAAAATGCATTGAACGATGCTTTAAAAACACCTTTACAAGGATACATTGCTTGTCAGGAGGGAATGAGAATACGACCAAACAGATTGACTGTTTTAAAAAATAGTAGCTTTAAAAAAATGTTTGTTCTTGGAAAAAAAGACCCTGTTTTATCTTTAAAAAAAGGAAAACAGGAAGCTCAAGAAACTCAATCTGAAACTGTTGTTTTATTGGGTGGCCACATGAGTCATATTGAAAATGCAAACAACTTAAAGGCTGCCATAAGAGCGTTTATTAAGCTATGCTAAAATAAAAACTCAACACTTAATTGTTTTTTGTAAGTGCATTCCACCCTTGTGCTTTCAATTCTAATTCTTGACCTGCTCTTGTGACTAAGTTTAGCCCAGCTGATTCGTCCGTTATATGACCTACAATAGAAAGATTTGGATTTCCTTTTACCTTCTCAAAATCTGCGATAGGGACTGTAAACAACAATTCATAATCTTCACCCCCACTTAAAGCTACCATAGTACTATCTATATCGAACTCTTCGCAAGCAGAAATTACTTGAGGGTCTAAAGGAATTTTATCTTCGTAAATTTTACACCCAACCTCACTTTGTGAACATATGTGCATAATTTCAGAGGATAATCCGTCGGAAATATCAATCATGGCTGTAGGGTGCACATCCATTTCTTTTAAAAGTACAGAAATGTCTTTTCTTGCCTCAGGTTTTAATTGACGTTCAATTAAATACGTATAATTATCTAAATCTGGTTGATTTTTTGGATTTACCTTAAAAACCTGTTTTTCCCTTTCCAATACCTGCAACCCAAGGTATGCAGCCCCTAAATCTCCAGAAACCACAATTAAATCGGTTTCTTTGGCGCCATTTCTATAAACAATCTCTTCTTTTGATGCTTTACCAACAGCTGTTACAGATATTAATATCCCTTTTGTAGACGATGTGGTATCACCGCCAATTAAATCAATAGTGTAGGTTTCACAAGCTAACTGAATTCCAGCATAAAGTTCTTCAATTGCCTCTAGAGGAAAACGGTTTGATACCGCAATAGATACCGTAATTTGTTCTGCTACCCCATTCATTGCAAAAACATCAGAAAGATTAACTACCACAGCCTTATATCCCAGATGTTTAAGTGGCATATAGCTTAAATCAAAATGTACGCCCTCCACTAACAAATCTGTGGTAATTAGTGTTTGTTTTTCTGAACGCTCTAGTACCGCAGCATCATCGCCAACTGCTTTTACAGTTGTTTTATGAGAAATCTTAAAATGTTTTGTAATATGATTAATTAAACCAAACTCTCCTAGTTCGGCCAACGACGTTCTCGATTGATTTTTATCTTCTAACATTTCGCAAAGATATATACATCTAGAAAATAAATCTCCTTTATTTTTGCTATGATGTTTTTATAGCTTTATTCTTTTACCTTTGAATAGAAAAATCTATGAATAATGAAATATAAACTACTTTTTATTATTTTTCAACTAACCGTGTTTTACAGCTTTGGACAAACCCCTTGTACAAACGGTTTTGCCGGAGAATATCCGTGCGATAATTATGATTTACTTTCTCTTGTCCCAGTGAGTACTTTGGCAAACTCTTCAGGAAATCCAGAGGGAAGTGATATCTGGGGTTGGACTGATCCTGACACTGGAAAAGAATATGCAATAGCGGCTATGACAAATAGTACGGCTTTTGTAGATATTACAGATCCAATTAATCCAATTTTTTGGGGACGTTTAAACTCTAATGCAGGAAATAATTATTGGAGAGATGTAAAAATTTATGGCAATTACGCCTTTATTGTGGCAGATAATGTTGGTAATCATGGGATGCAAGTTTTTGATTTAACGAGGTTAAGAGACATTAATGAAGCTGAAGACCCTGAGATCCCTGTAGAACCAGATCTTATTTATGATGATGTAGCTAGTTGTCATAATATTATTATTAACGAAACTAGTGCAATAGCTTACCTTTTGGGGTGTAATACCTTTAATGGAGGTCCAAATTTTATTGATATTTCTGACCCTATAAACCCTGTAAATCTAGGAGGTTATGCTGCAGATGGTTATACACACGATGCTCAAGTGGTCACATATAGCGGACCAGATACAGATTATATAGGAAAAGAAATTTTAGTTGGAAGCAATGAAAATAAAGTTGTAATCCTAGATGTTACCGACAAGAGTAATGTTCTAAAAGTTTCTGAATTTGACTACTCACAGATTGGCTATACGCACCAAGGTTGGTTTACAGAGGATCAACGTTATTTTTTACTTGGAGATGAGGAGGATGAACTAAATTTTGGCATCAATACCAGAACTCTTGTTTTTGACTTTCAGGATTTAGATAACCCAGTACAAACAAATACATATTTAGGCCCCTCAAGTGCAATAGATCATAACGGGTATGTAAAAGGAACTGATTTTTTTATGGCTAGTTATAGAGCGGGTATGCGCGTTTTGGACATCTCAAATATTGGAGAAACAAACAATCAATTAACAGAAATAGGATACTTTGACACCTATCCAACTAATAATGGAACTGGTTTTAACGGTGCTTGGAGTGTATATCCTTATTTTGCCAGTGGAAATATTATTATAAATGACATAGAAAGAGGACTTTTTGTTGTAAGAAAGTCTGGAACTTTGGGTAATATTGAGATTCTTAAAAATCGTTTTTCTATTTCGCCTAATCCTACAAATAAGAACCCTGTTATTAAAGCAACACAAAATCATCAGATTAAGTCTGTGGATGTTTTTAATATTCTTGGAAAAAGAATTTTCTCTAAACAAAATATTAATGATAAAGAATTCGTTCTCCTTATAGAAAAAAACTTAAAAGGATTGTACATTGTCAAAGTAAACGATATCATCTATAAAAAAATAATTTTATATTAATCCTATTATTACTATGAGAAAAAATGCCGTAATATTATTTTTCTTCGCTTTAATAGCCTTCTCTTGTGATCGATCTGTACTTCTAGAAATAACACTTCCTCAAATAATATCTGGGGATACTGGAATAGACTTAATTGAAAATACAGGGGCAGGACAAACAGTTTATGTAATTATAGCTACTGATAATATTGAGATCACTGGATATTCTTTAGGGGGTCAAGACGCAGAGTTGTTGTCTCTAAACAATGGTACTGTAAGCCTAGATGCTAACCCTGATTTTGAGATGAAATCTAGTTATAGTTTTGAAGTAACTGCAAACGATGCCATCGGAAATATCAGCGAAATTAAGACCGTTACATTTTCAGTTATTGATGTAGATGAAAACCCTCCATATATCCTTGAGTTTTGTGAAAATGGATTTGCAGGAAGTTACCCGTGCAACAACTATGATTTAGTTGGTCATATAGATTTAGCAACTCTTGGTGGGAATTCTGGTAATGATTGTTGGGGATGGACAGATCCTTCTAGTGGAAAAGAATATGCTTTAATGGGTCTTAATTCTGGAACTTCTTTTATTGATATATCAGACTTAGAGTTTCCAAGAATTGTTGGATTTCTCCCAACACATACAACCAATAGTTCTTGGAGAGATATCAAGACCTATGGAAATTATGCATTTATAGTTAGTGAAGCTTCTGGTCATGGAATGCAAGTTTTTGATCTTACTAAATTAGGAGAAATTGCTGCTGGCGCATCACAGGTAAATTTCACAGAGGATGCCCATTATGATGGTTTTGGCAGAGCACATAATGTTGTAATTAATGAGTCTCAAGGCTATGCTTATGCAGTTGGAACAAATACTTACAGTGGCGGCCCACATTTTGTAGACATATCTAACCCCTTAAACCCAACAGCAGCTGGAGGGTATGGAGAAGATGCCTACTCTCATGATGCACAAGTTGTAACCTATAATGGACCTGATAATGATTATACAGGAAAAGAAATATTGATAGGCAGCAATCAAAATGAGGTTGTAATTGTTGATGTAACAAATAAAGCTAACCCAATACAAATCTCAACCATTAACTACCCTAATATTGGATATACACACCAAGGATGGTTTACTGAAGATTTAACCTACTTTATCTTAGGTGATGAATTGGATGAGCGCAATTTTGGCGGAAACACAAAGAATATTGTATTTGATTTTACCGATTTAGATGCTCCCGTAATTCACATGAATTATTTTGGTCCTACGCCAGCGATAGATCACAATGGATATGTTAAAGGTACAGATTACTACCTTGCTAATTATTCTGCTGGAATTCGAGTGGTAGATATTACTAATATTAACAATGAAACCATGACAGAAACTGGATTTTTTGACACCTATCCATCAAATAATAATGCTTCTTTTAATGGGGTGTGGAATGTATACCCTTATTTCTCTAGTGGGAATATTATCATAAGTGATATTAATACTGGATTTTATATTGTTAGAAAAAGTAATTAAGCCAATGAAAAAAGTTTTGCTTTTTTTTACTATTCTAATTAATATCAGTTGTTCCAATACAGATAAAGATATTAGTTCAATCATTCCCATTTCTAACGGTTCTCTAGAGTTGGTACAAACTTTTGGAGGATCAAAAAATGATGTTGCAAAATCTGTAATTGCAACATCAGATGGAGGTTTTGCTGTTTTAGGCTACACCCAAAGTATGGATGGAGATGTTACCGGAAAGAATAATGAAAATTATGATTTTTGGATTCTCAAATTTAATTCAGAGGCACAATTAGAGTGGAATAAAACTTATGGCGGGTCTGGAGATGATAGAGGAAGTAGTATCATTGAAACCTCAGATGGTGGATATGCATTAATAGGATATTCAGACAGTTCAGATGGTGATGTTACAATTAACAATGGTAATAGAGATTTCTGGGTCGTTAAAATTGATGCTTCAGGGTCTATACGTTGGGAAAAATCTTTTGGGTATGCAGGAGTAGATGAAGGTGTTTCAATACTTGAAACATCGGATAATCATTTTATACTTTCAGGAGTTTTGGATGTTACAGCTTCAGGTGGCGATGGAAATTACGGAAGACGCACATCAAGGCATGCAGGAGGCGACTATTGGTCAATTAAAATTAATTCTACAGGAGGCATAGTATGGTCTCGTTTTTATGGAGGATCTTTTACCGATGCGCCTACTGGAGTTATTGAAAATATAAATGGTGATTTAATAACTGTGGGGGGGTCTGACAGTAACGATGTTGATATTTCAAATAATAAAGGAACTTATGATTTTTGGGTGGTAAAATCTAGTTCTAATGGAGATATTTTATGGGAGAAATCATATGGTGGCTCAGAAATTGATGAAGCAAGAGATGTGATTTCTACTGATAATGGAAATCATATTATTGTTGGAGATACTAGAAGTGAAGAACAAGATGTGTCTGAAAATAACGGAGCAGCAGACCTTTGGGTTTTAAAAGTTTCTGACAATGGAGACATCCTATGGGAAAAATCATTGGGCGGAGCTAATTTTGACGTTGCAAGAGCTATAAGCTCAACTTTTGATAGTGGATTTATAATTGCAGGAAGTTCCAGAAGTTCTGATGGAAATGTAAGTGAAAATAAGGGTCAAAATGATGCTTGGGTAGTCAAAATAAACACCACCGGTGAACTCCTTTGGGAGAAAACTGTTGGAGGTGCAGAAATCGATTTTGCCTATGACGCCGTTCAATTAACAAGTGGAACTATTATTGCTGTCGGCGAAACAAATAGTTTTAATGGAGACATTTTGGTTAACAAGGGGTTTACAGACCTTTTAATTATAAAAATAAATTAATGAAGAAAATATTAGCAATTATTTGTTTATCTATTATAATAACTAGTTGTAGTGAAGATAAAGACATTATCCTAAACCCTGTTGCTATTACTCTTAACTTTAGTCATTCTTGGAATGGAACAGAAATTACAAATGATGACTTTAATCAGTTAAAATTTACTAATGAAAATGGCCAAGTTCTCAGTATAGAACGACTAAGGTATCTAATTTCTGAAGTTTCGTTAACTCATGAAAGTGGTGAAGAGACTGTTCTTGATGATTATAATTTAGTGGATCTTACAAATAATGAAGGTATGTCCTTTAGAAGCTCTGAAGGTGTTTTACCTGGAGAATATAGTGCAGTTACTTTTAGGTTTGGTTTTAAAAGAGCAGATAATACAGATGGGGCTTACGCAGATTTAAATACAGCAAACTTTAATGTGCCTGCTCCTTTAGGCGGGGGCTATCATTTTATGCAATTTGATGGAAAATACACAAACACAACCTCTGAGGAAGCCCCTTTCAATTATCATGTCATTAGCGCCATTGACGCAACAAATGTAAATGATGCTGTAGACACCTCTTATACTCTTAATATTGGATCAGTAACTATTGGCAGCAATACAAATATTAATATACAAATGGATGTTTCAGAATGGTTTAAAAACCCAAATACTTGGGATTTGAATGAATATGATGTAAATTTAATGGGGGATTATGATGTGCAGCTTATAATGAATCAAAATGGTTCATCTGTATTTGATTTAGTTTCCATTACCCAATAAAATGAATGTAAAGTATCTTCTTTTATTTTTTTTAATCTTGATTTTTATGTCATGTTCAAACCAAGAAACAGATATAGAAGAAGAATATATCCCAGTACCTTTCTCACTCAAAGTTCCCGAACTTTTTCAACAAAAATTAATAGATCCATTAATTCCAAATAATAATCCTTTAACTGAGGAAGGGGTTGCCTTAGGTAAAAAATTATTTTTTGACAAAAAACTTTCTGGAAACAATACACAAGCTTGTGCAACATGTCATAAGCCACAAAATTCGTTTACAGATGACACCCGTTTTAGCGAAGGAGTAGAAGGTGTTTTTGGTGTTAGAAATTCAATGCCGCTCATAAATTTAGCTTGGAATTTTAGTGATAAGTTTGCTTGGGATGGAAAAGAGCTAGGTCTAGAAAGACAAGCTTTAGAACCTGTTACTAACCCCATAGAAATGCATAGTAATTGGAGTAATGTAGTATCTAAGCTTGAGCAAGACCCCGAATATCCCATCCTTTTTTCTAGGGCTTTTGGCACTACATTAATTGACTCTATTCTGGTTGCAAAAGCAATTGCTCAATTTGAAAGAATTTTGATCTCTGGAAACTCGAAATTTGATCAATACCTTCTTGGTAACGCTACTCTAAGTTTGCAAGAGCTGAACGGATTTGCTGTTTTTATGGATGAAGAAAAAGGAGACTGTTTCCATTGCCATGGAAGTGACAACAACCCGCTATGGACAGATAATGAGTTCCACAACAATGGTTTAGATGCCAGTTTTAATGATTTGGGATTAGGTACTGTTACGGGAGACCCTAATGACAATGGGAAATTTAGATCACCTACCCTAAGAAATCTAACTTTTACTGCTCCTTATATGCACGATGGTCGATTTGCTACTTTAGAAGAAGTTATAAACCACTACAGTGAAGGATTGCAATTTTCTCCCACTATAGACCCTTTAATGAAAAAAGTAAGTCAAGGAGGAGTTCAACTCTCAGTTGAAGAAAAAATATCTTTAAAAGCTTTTTTACTGACATTGACAGATTTTCAATTTATTAACAACCCTGATTTTCGTAATTGATAAGATTAATTGATTTTTTTTATATAAATCAATATAATATAGACAACACTAGTCTTTTTAGACTTATGTCGTATCTTTGCAAACACAATTTAGAGTTAATCTATTTAAAGTTATGATAAAAGTTTCAGACACTGCCAGAGATAAAGTGATTCAGTTAATGACTGATGACGGCTTTAACGCTAAAACAGACTTCGTTAGGGTTGGCGTGAAAAGCGGAGGGTGTTCTGGTCTATCCTATGATTTAGGCTTTGACAATAAGCAGCAAGAAAATGATAAAGTTTTTGAGAATAATGATGTTAAAATTGTTGTCAATAAAAAAAGTTTCTTGTACTTGGTAGGAACAACTTTAGAGTTTTCAGGAGGCTTAAATGGAAAAGGATTTATATTTAACAACCCTAATGCCAACAGAACTTGTGGTTGCGGAGAAAGTTTTTCATTATAATTCATAATTAAAATGAGTAAATACACAGAAGACGATTTAAGAGAAGAATTAAAAACCAAAGAATATGAATATGGTTTTTATACTGATATAGAAAGTGAAACCTTTGCTAAAGGGTTGAATGAAGACGTGGTTCGTGCAATTTCTAAAAAGAAAAACGAACCAGAATGGATGACCGATTGGCGTATAGAAGCTTTTAGGGTTTGGTCTAAAATGAAAGAACCTGAATGGGCAAACGTAAGCTATAAAAAACCGGAATTTCAAGAAATTGCTTATTATTCTGCTCCAAAACAAAAGCCTAAACTAAATAGTATTGATGAAGTTGACCCAGATTTATTGGCTACTTTTGAAAAACTAGGTATCTCTCTAGAAGAGCAGAAAAGATTAGCAAATGTCGCTGTAGATATTGTAATTGACTCTGTTTCTGTTGCCACTACATTCAAAAAAACACTTGGCGAAAAAGGGATTATATTTATGCCTATGTCTGAGGCAATACAAGAACATCCTGAATTGATAAAAAAATATCTTGGAACTGTTATTCCAACATCTGATAATTTTTATGCCGCTTTAAACTCTGCTGTTTTTTCAGACGGTTCATTTTGCTACATCCCAAAAGGGGTTCGTTGCCCAATGGAATTATCTACCTATTTTAGAATCAATGAGGGTGGAACCGGTCAGTTTGAAAGAACACTTGTAGTAGCAGATGAAGGAAGTTTTGTTAGCTACTTAGAAGGATGTACAGCACCTAGTAGAGATGAGAATCAATTACACGCTGCGGTTGTTGAACTAATCGCCCTAGATGATGCCGAAATTAAATACTCTACTGTTCAAAACTGGTATCCTGGAAATAGCGAAGGAAAGGGTGGTGTGTATAATTTTGTAACTAAAAGAGGTTTATGTGAAACCAATGCAAAAATATCTTGGACTCAGGTAGAGACTGGATCTGCTATTACTTGGAAATATCCAAGTTGTATTTTAAAAGGTAATAATTCTGTTGGAGAATTTTATTCCATTGCAGTAACAAATAATTATCAACAAGCAGATACTGGTACTAAAATGATCCATTTGGGAAAAAACACGAAATCAACTATTATTTCCAAGGGAATATCTGCTGGGAAATCTCAAAATAGTTATCGTGGCTTAGTTCAAATAAATTCAAGAGCTGAAAACGCAAGAAACTTTTCACAATGTGATAGTTTGTTAATGGGAAATAAATGTGGTGCTCATACCTTCCCTTATATTGAGGTGAAAAATAAAACTGCACAAGTAGAGCACGAAGCTACAACAAGTAAAATCGGTGAAGAACAATTGTTTTATTGTAATCAAAGAGGTATTGATACTGAAAAAGCCATTGCCTTAATCGTAAATGGGTTTAGTAAAGAGGTGCTTAATAAGCTCCCAATGGAGTTTGCTGTTGAAGCTCAAAAATTATTAGAGATTAGCCTAGAAGGTTCTGTTGGATAAATTAAAAATTAATACTTGTACTTAAAATCACAAGCAAATAGTATAAAGAACATGTTAAAAATAGAAAATTTAAAAGCAAGCGTAGATGATAAGTCAATTTTAAAAGGATTGAATTTACAGG
Source organism: uncultured Flavobacterium sp. (assembly GCA_913061465.1). Taxonomy (GTDB): domain Bacteria; phylum Bacteroidota; class Bacteroidia; order Flavobacteriales; family Flavobacteriaceae; genus Polaribacter. The sequence continues at coordinate 9,067 of CAJXSU010000035.1, read as the reverse complement.
TAAATGCTGGTGAAGTCCACGCAATTATGGGGCCAAATGGAGCTGGTAAAAGTACGCTAGCAAATATCATTGCGGGTAAAGAAGAATATGAGGTTAATCAGGGGACTATTGAATTAAATGGTGAAGATATTAGCGAATTAGCGCCTGAAGAAAGAGCTCATATTGGTGTGTTTTTATCTTTTCAATATCCAGTAGAAATTCCTGGTGTTTCTGTAACTAACTTTATTAAAACTGCCATCAACGAGAATCGAAAAGCAAAAGGCCTAGAAGAAATGCCTGCTAAAAATATGCTTAAGATGATTCGTGAAAAGTCTGAGCTCTTAGAAATTGATCGTAAATTTTTATCTCGTTCTTTAAACGAAGGGTTTTCTGGTGGAGAAAAAAAGCGTAATGAAATCTTTCAAATGGCAATGCTAGAGCCCAAGTTGGCAATTTTAGATGAAACAGACTCTGGTTTAGATATAGATGCTTTACGAATTGTTGCAAATGGAGTAAATAAACTAAAGTCCAAGGACAATGCTGTTATTGTTATTACCCACTACCAAAGACTTCTAGACTACATTGTTCCGGATTTTGTTCATGTACTACATGATGGTAAAATAGTTAAAACCGGAGATGCCTCTTTAGCGCTAGAATTAGAGGCTAAAGGCTATGACTGGATTAAGGAAGAAGTGATATCATAAACCAGTAATATGGATTTAAAAGAAAAAATAGTTTCCTCGTATGTCGCTTTTGAAGATGGCGTAAATATCAACTCTGATATTCACGAGATCAGAACAGATGCCTTTCAACAATTTGAAAAACTTGGATTTCCTTCAAAAAAACTAGAAGCATGGAAATACACCTCTTTAAATGCAATCTTAAAAGAAGATTACAGTATTTTTCCAGACAATGAAAAATCTATTAACCTTGCAGACGTCAAACAGTATTTTATTCATGATATAGATACTTATAAAGTAATTTTTATTGATGGGAAGTACAGTTCTTTTTTGTCTGAAACAACACATGACAGTATAGATGTTTGCTTAATGTCTTCTGCATTAACTAAGGCTAAGTACAAGCCTATAATTGAAAATTATTTTAATAAAATTGCCAAACAAGACAATTTAACTTCATTGAACACTGCCTTTTCTAAAGAAGGTGCTTACATACATATTCCCAAGAATACTGAGGTTGAAAAGCCCATACAAATTATAAATTTCACAACCGGCACAGAAGCTGCAACGATGTTACAGCCAAGAAATTTAATTGTAGTTGAGCAAAATGCGCATGTTCAAATTATTGAACGCCATCAAAGCTTAACAGAAAATGCAGTATTTACAAATGTAGTCACAGAAATTTATGCAGACAGACATTCAACTGTAGATGTTTACAAAATACAAAATGATCATATATCAGCTTCACTGGTAGACAACACCTTTATAGAACAACAATCAGAAAGTATTGTCTCTGTTCACACCTTTTCTTTTGGCGGAAATATTACAAGAAATAATTTAAACTTCTATCAAAGGGGTGAGCATATAGATTCTATTTTAAAAGGAATTACCATAATTGAGGGAAAACAACATGTAGACCACCACACTCTCGTTCATCATATAGAACCAAACTGTGAAAGTCATCAAGATTATAAAGGCATTTTTGACGAACGCTCTACGGGTGTTTTTAATGGAAAAGTTATTGTTGAAAAAGAAGCACAAAAAACAAATGCATACCAAAAAAATAACAATATTCTGGTAAGCGATAAATCTACAATTAACGCTAAGCCTCAACTAGAAATTTTTGCAGATGACGTAAAATGCTCTCACGGATGTACTATTGGTCAGTTAGACGAGGAGGCCTTATTTTATATGCAACAACGTGGAATTGGAATAAAAGAAGCAAGAGCTTTGTTAATGTATGCTTTTGCCAATACCGTACTTGAAAGCGTTAAAATACCTGAAGTTAAAGACAGAATAACAAAATTAATTGCCAATAAGTTAAACGTTAATATTGGGTTTAATATTTAATTAAAAAACATAAAACAGGCCATTGAGCCTGTTTTATGTTTTTTATCTTATTTATCTAAATAATCTATTGCTAGAGCTGATAACGTTTTAACGCCTAATACAAAACCACTTTCATCCAAAATAAAATCTGGTGTATGGTGTCCAGCGGCATCCTCTGGTTTTACATCTAATGCTTTTCCGCCAAGAAAGAAATATAACCCAGGAACTTTTTGTTGAAAAAAAGAAAAGTCTTCAGCGCCGGTAATTGCATCTATTTCAATTACATTTTCTTTAGAAGCTATTCTTTGCAATGTAGGCAACATCTGGCCAGTTAAACCAATATGATTAAATGTTATTGGGTATCCTTTTTCAATATCTATAGTGGCTTCCGCTCTAAAAGCTTTTGCAATATCTGGAACCATTTCTTTCATTCTTTTATTAATAAAATCCTGCATCCCATAGTCTAAAGTTCTAATAGTACCTACTATTGTAGCTTTTTCAGGGATAATATTACTTCGTATTCCTGCATTAATCATTCCAACAGTAATAACAGCACCTTCTTTAGTTAACTCAGATTCTCTACTTATAATTGTTTGTAGTCCATTAATTATTTGAGTTGAAGCCATTATAGGATCAACACTTGCCCAAGGTCTAGAGCCATGAGCTTGCTTTCCCTTGACGTCAATCTGATACGATTGAGATGCAGCCATAATACCCCCAGGTTTGTAGGTTATTTTTCCTGCATCTAAACCAGCTGCAATATGCAATCCAAAGATCGCGTCTACGTCAGGGTTTTTCAATACACCCTCTTTAACCATCAATTCTGCCCCACCTTCTTCTCCTTTTGGCGCTCCCTCCTCAGCAGGTTGAAATATAAATTTAACTGTCCCCTGAAGATCATTTTTCATCTGAGATAAGACCTCTGCAACACCCATTAATATCGCTACATGAGAATCATGTCCACAGGCATGCATAACCCCAGTTTCTTTACCATTATATGTTGATGTTATATTAGATTTGAAAGGCAAATCGTTTCTTTCTGTAACAGGAAGCGCATCTATATCTGCTCGAAGTGCAACAACTTTCCCTGGTTTTTTACCCTTCAGTATTCCAATAACACCTGTTTTAGCAACTCCTGTTTGAACAGACATTCCTAGGCCTCTAAGGTGAGTTTCTATGTACTTAGCCGTTTTAAATTCTCTATTTGATAATTCTGGATTTTGATGAATATGCCTTCTCCATTCTATAACTTTCTCTTCGACTTCATCAGATAACATCTTTATTTTATTATCATTTTTTTGACCAAAAGCAATTCCTGTAATGCAAAGTATTAAACTTAAAATAATTGTTTTTTTCATTTGAATTTGTATTTAATGTATCGATTGTAAAATTCCTTTTAAAAACTCATTTTCTTCAAACCAAGATAAACCAAAACGAACGATAACTAAATCTTCCTTTGGGAGAATATAAACTCTTTGCCCTTGATATCCGTCTGCAAAGTACATGTCTTCAGAAACATCCTTTAATTGTCTCTCTGTGTTTAACCAAAATTGAGCTCCATATATTCCATTTGAGGTTGGCGTTGGTGTTGTTACATAATCTACCCAATCTTTTGAAAATAATGATTCACCATTCCAAACTCCATTATGTAAATATAACAATCCTAATTTAGCCCAATCTCTTGTTGTTGCCCATGAATACGAAGAAGCTACGTAATTCCCAGCTAAATCGCTTTCTAAAATCATAGAATTCATGCCTATTTTATCGATTAAATCAGTATACCAAAAGTCTAAATATTCTTGATGATTATTAAACTGTGTTCTTATAATTCCTGACAATAAATTCGAAGTTCCGGAAGAATAATTCCAGGTTTCATTTGGGTTTCCAACTAGCTTTTTTTCTTCTTGACTTTTAGTCATATCCCGTTCTAAAAAAAGCATTTTCGTAGCATCTGAAATTTCATCGTAATTTTCATCCCATTCTAAACCAGAATTCATTTGTAATAAATTATGAATTGTAATCTCTTTTCTTGCATCATATTGCCAGGATTTAATGGGTGCTTTATCGTAAATGTTTATTTTTTTTTGATGTTGAAGAACCCCAAAAATAGTGCTCATAATACTTTTTGTCATTGACCACCCCAAAATGCGGGAATCTTTGGTGAAACCCTCAGCATATTTTTCTGCAATAATTTTATCTTTATGAAGAATTAAAAGCGCTCTTGTCTTTCTTTTACCAAAAATGGAGGCTACAGTTTCATTTAATTTGTCATAATCTATATTGTCAAAAACTGAATCTTTATGAGGAGCATTACCATAAGGATAGGACTTTATTTCATTTGTTGTTTTTATCCTTTTTGGAGTCAAATATGTACTCTTTTCGTCTTGTTGGTTTAGAGTTAAAACAGATCCCAAACCGGTTCTTGTGATTGCTTTTCGTGTTAGTAAACCAAAAACAGAGGAAATTGCTGTCTCGGTTTTTTCATCAATAGTATTGTGCGCTAAATTAACAGGTGAAAAATTATTGTCTGTTGTATCAGTAAAAGATAAACTTCTACTTCCAAGAAATACAGAAGAAGCTGTGTTTTTTGCCGAATAACCAGCTATAATATTCAATTTTGGATAATTGATAATTACAGCAAGCAATAGTATAACTAGTATTAATAAGAGAATTCGTTTTACTATTTTCATTGTATAAAAATTTTGGAGCTTCACAAACATAAGAATAAAATAACAGGTTTATTAAAAGTTTTATCTTTGATGTTCTACCTTTGTGTCTCAATATCAATAGAATGTTTCCAATAGAAAAAATTCGTGAAGATTTTCCAATATTACAAAGAACTGTTAATGGAAAACCGTTAGTGTATTTTGACAATGCTGCTACTTCCCAAACACCTAAAGTTGTGATAGATGCTATTGTTAATTATTATACCAATTATAATGCAAATATTCACAGAGGTGTTCATACCTTAAGTCAAGAGGCAACAGATTTGTATGAGCAAGCAAGAGTTGTGCTTCAAAAGCATTTTAATGCCAAATATGCCTATGAAATGCTTTTTACCCCTGGAACTACATTCGGTATTAATGTAATTGCCTCAGGCTTCTCTAATCTGCTTAAAACTGGAGACGAAATTATTGTCTCAGCTTTAGAACACCACTCTAATATTGTTCCATGGCAAATGTTATGTGAAAAAACAGGCGCTGAGTTAAAGGTTATTCCTATGAACGAAGAAGGTTCACTGATTATGAGTGAGTATGATAATTTGTTGTCAGAAAAGACAAGGCTAGTATTTTGCAATCATATTTCAAATGCATTAGGAACTATAAATCCTGTAAAAGAAATTATTGAAAAAGCTCACTATTTTGGTGCAGCTGTCTTAATTGACGGGGCTCAATCTACACCCCATATGAAAGTTGATTTTCAAAAATTAGATGTTGACTTTTATGTAACTTCTGCACATAAAATTTGTGGCCCTACCGGGATTGGTCTATTGTATGGTAAAAAAGAATGGCTAGAAAAATTACCACCATATCAAGGGGGTGGAGAGATGATTGAGACTGTTTCCTTTGAGAAAACCACCTATGCAGGACTGCCACATAAATTTGAGGCAGGAACTCCAAATATCTGTGGAGGTATTGCTTTTGGAGTCGCGATAGATTATATGAATTCCATTGGATTTGACGCCATCAATAAATATGAACAAGAACTCCTTAAATATGGAACCCAAGAATTATTAAAAATTAGTGGCGTTAGAATTTATGGAACCTCCAATAAAACAGCCGTTATTTCATTTAATGTTGCTGGAATTCACCCATATGATATTGGTTCTATTTTAGATAAATTAGGGATTGCTGTCAGAACGGGGCATCATTGTGCTCAGCCGATTATGGAGTTTTATAAAATTCCTGGAACCGTAAGAGCCTCTTTTGCATTTTATAATACCAAAGAAGAAATTGATGTATTTATTAAGGGCTTACAAAAAGCAATACTAATGTTGAGCTAATTACCCAGCAAAACTCTTATTATAATTAAAAATGTTGTTTTCTTTACCTTTACGAAAACATTCATATGAACAAAATACTTCTCATTTGTTTCTCTTTAACACTTAGTTGCTCATCTATTCAGCAGGAAACTGTCTTTCAAAGAATAAACTACAAAGCAATGACTCGCGGATATTCAACAGAAATTCTTTTACAGGACAATACCCTAAAGTATTTTAAAAATTCTATAGAAAGCCGTTCTTTAACGCTTGTAAAAGAGGCTAAAGACTCATTGAATACCTTGATTAAAAAAATTAATCTCAAAACAATTAACCAACTAAAAATTCCATCGAATAAGTACCAATTTGATGGCGCCATGTATACTACTATAGAAGTAATTTTAAATGGAGAAACATATACTAGTATTGGTTTTGATGATGATAACCCACCAAAAGAATTAACCTCACTTGTCAATTTTTTGCTAACTTTAATTAAATAAAAAAGGCGACCATATGGCCGCCTTTTTTATTTAAAATCTTTTTATTTTTAATAATCAAAAGTTAATTTAAGAACAGTTCTACGACCTATTACTGGCATCGTTGGAAACGCTCTATATTTCTGATCTAAAACATTTGTTGCAGATAAATCTAATTTTAAATTTTCTGAAACATTATATCCTACATTAATATCGAATAAATTCTTCTCTTGAACCTCACCAGAGAAAAACCCTTGGTTAGAATTGAAAGAATCATCATGTTGAAATGCGATAGAACCTCTTACTTTATCTTTAGAATACTGAACACCTGCTCTGTATTTAAATTTTGGAGCATTTAAATAAGATGAAAATGGCAATCCGTCATCATTTGATTCTCCAGGAATCCATTCATTCTGACTTAACCAAGAACTATTTAACCATAATGTTACATCATCATTCAAGAAATATTCCATAGCTATATCAGCACCTACATGACTTCTTGTAGCACCGTCAAAACGACGGTAACCTGCAGGAATGTGCATTAAGCCGTCACCTTGAGGCACAGCTGTTGTTTCTACAGTTCCAATTATTGGATATAATGGAGCTATTTGTGCATCAAAACCTGCTCCTCCTTGAGCAAAAGCTCCTCCTGAAGCTGCTGCTAAACCAGCAATAGCGTCAGATGATGAAGGAATTCCAAAGGTAGGAATACCCGTTAATGGCCATCCTTGTGAAGCGTAAAATGCCTCCATATCTGCAATTACTCCTGGGCTTGAAGCAAAATCTGCTGCAACCTGAGCTCCTAAATCATTTGCGAAATCAGCTCCTACCAAGTTATATGTTGGACCGATAGCTGTAAATTGTGTAAATCCTTTTCTTTCATAGGTATATACATCTATCGCTAGTGATAGTTTGTTTGCAATTAGTCCTTTATATCCTATCTCAAAAGAATTTAAAGTTTCTACGGCAGATCTTCCTGTATCAGTCAAATCATTCATTGGCTCTCCATTAAATAAATTATAACCAACTAATTGTCCAGTACCTCCAGTACCTCCAGCATATGTGTTAAAAAAGTTTTGAACCACCCCTAAGAAAGGGTTTCCAGCTAAACCTCCGTATAATGCTCCTAAAGTAGGTGCAGCTACTGCCCCATAAGCATAAGCTAAAGGAAATTGTGTAGTTCCATAAGGAAGGTCAGGTAACCCAGGAATTGATAAGTCAATTGTTGGGTTGTCTGGAAATACTTGAGGTGCATACTGCCCCGATAACCAAACATCTGCTATTCCAGGTGCTATAACAGACACTGGAAAATCTATATTCTGTTGTAATGCAGATGGGCCAGTGTTTGCTTTGTTAAATGAAGCTCTAAACGTATGATTTTCATCTGCTTTATAAACTATAGCAACTCTAGGTGCAAATGCTCCTTCATCAATGAAGTTAAACTTGTCATATCTACCTGCATAGGTTATCTCTAGTTGATCACTAATTTTAGAAGTTCCTTGAAGGTATGCTCCAGTAATAATGTAATCATCTCTATCCTCATTTATACCATACAATGTATTTGCTGTCATAGATTTAGAATTTCTATAGTCAGAACCTATTGTAAAGTTTGTGTTTAAAAATTTTGGAATGTCAAAGTTGTATTGAAGTTGAGCTTCTAAAGAATTTCTCTCGGCAACTTGTCTTAAACCAGTCTGGTATAAAAAAGTTGGGTTTTCTTCATCACCACCCGTGTTGTAATTATAATATACTTGAGCAAATAACCCTCCTGATTGAATTCTACCTTGAACCCAATAGTCTTTTCCTTGTTGATATCCTGCCCCTTGTGAATTAAAGAATAATCCCCCTCCTTGAGCAAATCCTCCTGAAAGAAAAGCTGTAGTTTCATCTGTAGGTCTGAATTCTAAATGAACGTTAGCTGAATAATTACTATATTCTGTTGCTAAAGGGTTTCCATCTCCATTATCATCTAAATCTGAAAGCGATAATAACTGTTCTCCTGGTTGAGTTGGGTCAACTCTACCATTTAAAATAGCTGGCTGAGAAATAGTAGTTTGTAAACCTGAAATAAAATCAGCGTCTGCCACTGGATCTAGTTCAAAGTCTTTTCCTTTCATGTATCTTACATTAACTTTAAATCCAAATTTATCGTTATCATTTTTAAAAGCATGTCTAACAGTCATACCGGTTGTACTTAACGTACCTCCTAGCATTTCCACTGTAGTACCAGGGTGGTCTATTGGACTTTTAGACATAAAATGAACTACCCCAGAAGTAACTCCAGGACCATATAGGGCCGAAGCAGCTCCTCTAACAACCTCAACTCTTTGGATGTCTATATTTGACATACCTGACTGGTAACTTTGAAAAGTTCCTGCAGAAGGTGTAACTAGGTAACGATAATCTAATATTGGAAATGTAGACGTTCCAAATACTCCCGAACCTGCACGCATTTCTATATTAATAGTATTTGCAGATTGTTGTTGCATCTGAACTCCAGCAATATTTGCTAAATTCATAACAGGGTCAACCGCTGCTGCTGAATTTAAAATATCTTTTGGTGTAATAATAGTTACAGAAGCTGGTGCTTCTTGTACTTTTTGTTTTCTTCTTGAGGCAGAAAACAC
>CAJXSU010000034.1 GCA_913061465.1 uncultured Flavobacterium sp. | reverse complement strand
AAATAGTCATTTAGGGTAATAATTTTTTAGATTACATTTATTTTTTTATGAAATTTATTACTCACCTCTGTCTCTTTTTCCAGGGTAGGCTATTGTTCCATGTTCTGTAATATCAAGTCCTTCTAACTCAACCTCTTTATCTACACGAAGACCAATTGTTTTCTTCAATGTAAACAGAACGATCCAAGATAAAGCAACTGCCCATACTGCATATGCCAATGAACCAAGTGCTTGTACTCCTAATTGAGTAGCTCCACCTCCGTTAAACAACCCTATACCACCATCTGCATCAATTCCCCAAAGACCAATTACAATGGTTCCCCAAACACCTACTACACCATGAACAGAAACTGCTCCAATAGCATCATCTATCTTTAATTTTTTCTCGATAAACTCAATTGAGAAAACCACTAAAATACCTCCAAGTAATCCGGCTAAAACAGCTCCTTCAGAAGACATATTTCCGCATCCTGCAGTAATACTTACTAATCCTGCCAATGCTCCATTTAATGTTTGTGCTAAATGAGGCTTACCATACCATATCCATGTAGTAATTAGAGCACCTAAACCACCTGCAGCTGCTGCTAAATTTGTTATTAAAACTACATTTGAGGCACCAATAGCATCTGCACCACCCCATGCTAATTGTGATCCTCCGTTAAATCCAAACCAACCTAACCAAAGGATGAAAACTCCCAATGTTGCTAAAACTTGATTGTGTCCTGGTATAGGCATTACTTTTCCATCTAAAAACTTTCCAATTCTTGGTCCCACCAATATGGCAGCGACCAATGCAGCCCATCCTCCAACAGAATGAACAATAGATGATCCAGCAAAATCAATAAATCCTAATTCGGTTAACCAACCTGAACCTTGCCATTGCCATCCTCCAGATATTGGATATATAATTGCTGTCATCACTATTGAAAAAATTGCATATGTAGAATACTTAGTTCTACCAGCTATAGCTCCAGAAACTATTGTTGCAGCTGTTGCGGCAAACATCGTTTGAAAAAACAAATCTGCTCCTTCACCCTGAAATAATCCACTCCAGAAAAACCAACCGTTAGTAGTATCTCCATACATTAAAGAATATCCTACAAACCAGTAAGTTAAAGAACCTACACAAATATCCAAGAGGTTTTTCATAGCTATGTTTACAGCATTTTTTGATCTTGTCATTCCAGATTCTACCAATGTAAAACCAGCCTGCATAAAGAATACTAAAATACCTGATAATAACATCCATAGCATTCCCATGTCTCCGTAGATAGATTCAGTTGTAGATTTAACTGCTACATCTACTGCAGCCGTGAGCTGTTCTTCCGTTACTCCAGTAACAACAGCAATAGAGTCTGTTACAGTTTCTTGAAATACACTAGGTAATCTCAAAATTAGTTTTGGTAAAAAATTAGTCATAATTGTAAATTTTAGTTAAATTATTATTTAAAAAGAATAAACAGCAGCTACGGTTAAACCAGTTGCATTTTCTTTCCCTCCAACAAATATTATATCATCTCCTGAAGTATCGTATCTTAATTCAGTAATTAGTTTTAAACTTTCAGATAATGTAGTATTACCTGTTAAAGTGAATGCTGAAATGGTTTGATTTCCTGCACCAGAAGTTAGTGTGAAAAATTCTGGTCTTAAACCTAAAGCAAAAGTATCAGAGAATTCATTTTGAAGATATAAGGCAAATCCTTGATAACCTGAATCAGCATCTTCAGAATTTGAATAAGCAGCATTGATTCCAAAAAAGAAAGAGTCTGATAAATCAAAACCACCTGTGTAATCTAGATATAAAACGTCTGAAGAACCAAAACCGTCAGCTCCATATGCTAGGTTAAAAAATTGATCTTTATAACCAACTTGAAAACCTAATTGATAATAATCATAATACGTTACATCACCATTGACATCTATTATACCGTCAAAATTTGAACCAGCAGTTAGTCCATGAGGGTTAGTTACAGCTAGCATAAATGATAAATCGTCAGAAGCAGCATAATCTAATTTTAAACCTGTGTGTGAAAATGGACCGGCATTGAATAAGTAAGAAACTGAATAATTAAAATTTCCAGTTGGAGATATAACTTCATAACCATAAAATGTATTAAACTGTCCTAAAGTAAATGTTACTTTGTCCGAAGCATTGTAATATGCATATAATTGGTTAATTGCTCCATCATAAGCATTTGCAGCATTTGCTCTTGGTCCAAAAGCTAAATCTGCAACCACTCCAGTTTTACCTTTTTCATAAGAAAACACAGTATTTGCCATACCTAAACCAAAACCATTTGCGGGTACATCAGTTAAAGTTCCAATAGTTCCAATGTCTGATGTAGATAAATTTGTAGAATAATAAGTATCTACACTTCCACTTAGAGTAAATGTTCCTTTTTCATCTTTTTCTTGAGAGTACATGTTAAAACTTGTAAATAATACTGTTAATAACATAATTAATTTTAATTTTTTCATTATTGTATGTTTTAGAGTTAGAAGTTGCGAATTTTAAACAAAAAACCCACAACACCAAATAAACAAAGGGATGAGAACTTACGAAAATGTTTTCGTAAGCGATGTAGCTCTCAATAAAAAGCCTCTAAAAATCTTAAATGTGTAATTTAAATAATTTTGAAGGAAGTGAAAATATGAATATCTCTATTTTAAGAAACAATTTTATCATATTCATAAAAATAGAGTTTTTTTAAAAAAATATTAACATGAAATTGTTGAAAACACTGATAATATATCATTAACATCGATAAAATAAAGCAAATAATTAAAAATAATGTATTTTAATAAAAAAGACTAGTCATTTAGAAATAATGATATTCTTTAAAAGATTTTAGAATAAACCAATCATTTAAATTTGCTCAACTCGTTCTTTGTAAAACTAGACAATACTAATCTTCCACTAATTTTAGCTTGCTCGTTTAACAATATATCCCAGTGATCAGTTCCTCTCCAAAATGATTTTTTCATTTCTTTCATAGCTTCTGGGTTATATGAACATAACTCTTCAGCAAAAGTCATTACTGCTTCATCTAATTCTGAAGTATTTTCAAAAACTTCAGAGTATAGACCATACTTTTCTGCCCATAAAGCTGAATAAAATTTTTTAGGATTAAGAGATATTTGTGAAAGTAAGCTAAGTCCTATTTTACGTTCAATTACAGGACCAATGACAAAGGGACCAATACCTATATTAAGTTCACTTAATTTAATCTCTGCATGTTTAGTAGCTAAACAATAGTCACTGGCAGCTACAATACCTAAGCCACCTCCAACTGTTTTTCCTTGAATTCTTCCAATAATAAATTTTGGACAGGTTCTCATGGCATTTATAAGCTTTGCAAATCTAGAGAAAAATATCATTCCAGATTTTTCATCTGAAATAGTTACTAATTCTGTAAAACTAGCACCAGCGCAAAAGGTTCGATCTCCCCCGCTTTGCAAAACAATTACCCTAACATCATCATTATCTCCAGCATTTTTAATTAGTTCAACTAGATTATGTAAAATATCTCCAGGTAATGAATTGTGAGAGGGATGATAAAACTCAATAAATGAAATATTATTTACTACAGTCTGCTTTGCATATGATTTACTCATGAAGATGTTTATTTCTATTGTAAAAATACCATAAATTATCGATCGAAGAAATAGAGTTTACACATAGTTTAAAAAAAGTAGATTTAAAGAAAAAAAACATGAAGTATTTTAAAAATAATAGTAAGAAAAACAGATCAATGTAACTTTAGTTAATTTAGTTTCACTATTTTTAGTTTCTAGTTGTGTGAAATTTTTACACAAAACACTATCATACAAAATATTGCATGGTCAAAATTAATAAAATATCTCAATTTTTATTTGATAAACTTCTTTCAAGTAAAACAAAAATCAAAACAGAGAAAGTAATTCTTAATATTGCTTTACTTAGCTTTTTCATTCATTTAGCATTCATATACTTTTCTAAATTAAATATCATTAATTTAAATTCAAGTTCTGAACTATTAAATAATCCGATATCAGCTATCTACACCCCTTTTTCATTTATTCTTATTTATGAAGTGTATCTTTTAATTTATTACCTGCCAAAATCTTTTACAACATACATAACAAAACAGTATCAGATAATTACACTTATTATAATTCGAAAATTGTTTAAAGACTTATCATCATTGGAGCTTACTTCTAATTGGTTTGAAATTAAAGGAGACTTGCAATTCACCTATGATTTAATTGCCTCTCTTCTACTTTTCTTTTTAATTTATTTGTTTCAAAAACAAGGAAAACAAAAAGTTGTACAACAGGTTGACTTACAACCTGTGATAGAAAAATTTGTACAAAAGAAAAGATTAATAGCTGTTGTTTTAGTGCCTTTATTCTTTTTTATGGCTCTTAATACGCTTGTAAAATGGTCTACTGGAATGATATCCTCTTCGAATGAATTTCCTTCAATAGAAAGTATTAATAATCTGTTTTTTGATCAATTTTTTACGGTATTAATATTAGTAGATGTAATTCTACTTTTAATTTCATTCTTTTATACAGATCAATTTCATAAGATTATTAGAAATTCAGGATTTATCATTTCTACTATTTTAATACGTATGTCTTTTGGGGTCAGTGGATTAATTAATACTATTCTAATTCTTGTTGCAGTTTTATTTGGTTTAGCCATACTTTCAATTCACAATAAGTATGAAAAAAATTATTTAATTTAAAGGGAATTGTCAATCATTTTTTTTTACATTTATAAAAAATAGTTATTAATGAATTTTATAAAAAAAATAGGATTGTCTAACTTACTTATGTTAGCATTGTGTTTTATGATTATAGTCATTGCTGAGTATATGTTTTTATCTGGAAACAAATTGCATGGGATTTTCATCGGTTTATGGGCACCAACATTGTTAGGAGTATTAATTTATCTTAAACTTATAGAACATGAGCGCAGATAATATAGTCCTTTACTTTTCCATATTTGTAGTTGCTTTTGTTTTGGTTTGGGCATTCTTTATGATTCGTCAATATGATAAAACTCGTAGAAATTAATTTTAATTTCTATAAACCAACAACGATTACTATATAATATAACTAAAAAAACTTACAGAAGTTTTTTTAATTGTTGTACTGTATAAATTAAGTCTTCTTTTTTTGTAAACCTGCTAAACGAAAACCTTACAGAAGTATACCCTTCAAGATCATCGCTTGTAATTTCTGATAAAACATGTGATCTATTAGAACTTCCACTCTGACAAGCGCTACCACCTGAAACAGCAATTCCATAAAGATCTAAATTGAATAATAATAGTTCATTTTTAATTGGAAGTGAAACACTTAGAATAGTACAACTACTCAATTCAATATTAGAAGATTGTCCGTTGAAACGAATATTAGGATTAATGTTTAGCAATTCTTTCATGAAAAATACTTTTAAAGTATTCATTGTCGTCATATCTGATTCTAATGTTTTAGAAGCAATTAAAAATGCTTTTTCCATTCCCAAAATTCCATGAACATTTTCTGTGCTAGATCTTGCACCTTTTTCTTGATCTCCTCCATGAAACATAGGTTGAATTCCAAAACCTTTCTTAAAATATGCAAATCCAACTCCTTTTGGACCATGAAATTTATGGGCACTAGCAGTAATGAAATCTATTGGAGTTTTTTGTAAATCTATCGAATAATGCCCAATAGCCTGAACAGTATCTGAATGAAATAAGGCTTTATATTGATGACATAAATCACAAACTAGTTTTAAAGGTAAAACATTTCCAATTTCATTATTAATATGCATCAAGGTCACAAGTGTTTTTTCGTCAGTTTGTTTCAGTAAATCTTCCAAGTGATCAAAAGAAATATCACCCGAAGGAAGGACTGAAACAAAATCTACCTCTACATTACATGTATCTTGTAAAAAAGCTACCGTGTGCAATACTGCATGATGTTCTATCTTTGAAGTTATGATTCGTTTTACCCCTAAATTATTAACTGCATTGTGTATAATTAGATTGTCTGCTTCAGTACCACCTGCTGTAAAAATGATTTCAGATGCTGAAGCATTTAACAAGTTTGCAATGTTATTTCTAGCTGTCTCAACTAAATTTTTTGCCTGTCTACCAAATTGGTGAGTAGAAGATGGATTTCCAAAATTTTCTAGCATTGATTCATGCATCACATCAATAACTTCTTGAGCAATTGGAGTTGTTGAAGCGTTATCTAAATAAATTTTTCTCATATTACAAAAGTATTTATTATTTATGACTTTTGATTTTGATATACATAAACCTCTGTTGCTCCTAGACCATACTTCTTATAGGAAGCGTCATAAAACCTGACTGGGTATCTGCCAAATAAATAATGAAGCTCATTTTTTAAAACACCCTCACCTACTCCATGAATAAAAATAATTTTTGAAATCCTTTTAGAAATGGCATATTCAATTTTACTTTTTGCTGTGTTTAATTGTAAGGTTAACATGTCAAAATTATCCATTCCCTTTGTGTTTTTTATCAATTGATTGATGTGTAAATCTACTTCAAGTATTACTTCGTTTTTCTCTTTTTTAAAGCTAGAAGTTTTAGGAGAAGTCTCTTCTAACTTTTCATTCAAAAGAGCGTTATTGATGTCTGAAAATTTAGATAATTGATACTGATCTTCTTCAACAAGCACTAGTTCTTTTTGATTGAATTGATATACCATACCATCACTATCCTTTAGAACAATTGTTTGATCATCTACACTAACAATAACACCTTTTAAAATATCATCTAATACAGCTACTTTTTTACCTACGAGAAATTGCATAATTAACCTTAACTTAATATTTGTGTATATGTTGATGTAGTATCTTTGACGCAAAAGTAAGAAGATGTTAAAGACAAACACTAAAATGGTAAAAGATTTCTTTGAAACCTCCCAAAAAAATATTGTAATAGATGATATTAGAAAAGAACTTTTATTAAAAATAGCTAATAAAATTGCTGTCAATTATAACAATAACGACATAAATATTAATTTTATTTGCACTCACAATTCTAGACGAAGCCAACTAGGGCAAGTTTGGAGTTTTTTTGCTGCTGACTATTTTAAACTTCCAATTAATGCTTTCTCTGGTGGAACAGAAGTAACTGCCTTTCACAGGAATACGGTTAAAACATTAACAGAAGTAGGGTTTAAATTTGATGTGGATGAGTTTTCTCATACAAATCCAATTTACAGAATTTCTTTTAGTGATGTCAAGCCCTCGTTAATAGGTTTCTCAAAATTATATAATAACATCGAAAACAAAACACCTTATTTTGTATTGACTACTTGTAATAATGCCGATGAAAATTGCCCATTTATTCCTGAAGCTATAGATAGATTTCATGTTCCTTATATAGACCCTAAACATTCTGATGACAGTGCTATACAAGATGAAACTTACCTAAAAACTAGCGGAATTATTGCTGCACAGATGTATTATCTTTTTAATGAAATTAAAAAGTTGTTATAATTAGATTTGAATGTCCTTATTGTAAGGTATACTTTTTAAGATGTGGTTAATGGTATTTACCCTTGCCTCTGTTTTTCTGTTGGCCTTTATCACTTTCCATGGAGATTTTTGAGTATCTGTAACAGCAAACATGGCTTGCTTATACTTTGTGTAATCATCCCATAATTCTTGAGCTCTTTCGTCTACTGGGGACATTTTCCATTGTTTTAAAGGATCACTTCTTAAATCATCAAACCGCTTTGCTTGTTCTTTTTTAGAAATAGACATATAAATTTTCACCAAGTGAATACCAGATTCTAAAATCATTCTTTCAAAATCATTTACTTGGCCCATAAAAATACTGTATTGTTCATCAGAACAAAAGCCGTTAACCGGCTCTAGAACAGCTCTATTATACCAGCTTCTGTTAAAAAAGACCATCTCTCCTGCTTTTGGAAATTGTTCTATGTATCGCTGAAAATACCATTGAGTTTGTTGATCCTCTGTGGGCTTAGGTAAGGCTACGATTTTAATATGTCTAGGGTTAATTCTTTCTGTTATTCTCCTAATTGCACCACCTTTACCAGCTGCATCCCTTCCTTCAAATAGAACAATAACTCGTTCATTATTATTAATTGCCCAAGTTTGAAGTTTTATTACCTCTATTTGTAATTTTACTAATTTTCGCTCATACTCAAGGTATCTAAGGGTTCTATCAACATTAATTAAATCTTTTGACAATAGTGATATTAAACCTTTCTTTGAATTTAATTTCTTTAACTCTGAAGATGATAATTCTCTATTCATAATTAGTCTATTTGAAAAGCAGATCTATAATAACGCATTACTACATTTGGATCTGGAGTTAATGTTGTTTCTGAATCCTTTTTACCCTCATAATCAAACATAGATAAAACATACCTCATAGCTTCTAATCGGGCTGTTTTTTTATTGTTGGTTTTAATTAACATCCAAGGGCTGTAAGATGTATGTGTTTTACTAAACATTTCTTCTTTGTATTGAGTATAAGTGTCCCAAAACTCTTGACCTTTTTTATCTACTGGACTAAATTTCCATCTTTTTAATGGGTTTTCGTTTCTAGCATTAAATCGCTTTAATTGTTCTTCTTTTGATATGGAAAGCCAAAATTTTATAATGATTAAGCCATCCTCATATAACATATGTTCAAATTCGGGAACTTGAACTAAAAACTCATTATACTCTTTATCTGTACAGAAATCCATTACAGGTTCTACTACCGCTCTATTATACCAACTTCTATCAAAAAATACAATTTCTCCAGGGTTTGGTAACTCTTTAATATACCGCTGAAAATACCATTGCCCTTTTTCAACATTTGTTGGTTTGTTTAAAGCCACCAACCTTGAAGATCTTGGATTTAAATGTTCCATAAATCTTCTTATATTCCCCCCTTTACCAGCTGCATCTCGTCCTTCAAAAACAACTGCAACTCTTTTATTTTCCTTTAAAACCCATTGTTGTAGTTTAACCAATTCTATCTGTAAAAATCTTAGTTGTTTTTCATAAGCAAGAATATCTAATACCTTTTGACATGATATCGCTTTGGTATCTAACTTACTTATTAATTCTTGTGAAGAGTTAGATTCAAAAAAATCTATTGCTTCTAAAACGGATTTAGGTGCTGTCATTTAAAATTAAATTGACGTCTAAAATATTACTTTTTTTTTATTAATTTTTAAACTTTAAGTTAATTACGAAATATATTTAATGTTTGAAGTATGCTCTTTATTTTATTTCTGCTTTTCTGTAAATAAAAGTATTGTAAAAAATAAAAAATGTGGTTTAACTTAATAAACAATAATTTTAAAAAAACTTCCCCAAGAAAAAAAGCAACTTAACTGTTAATCATTATCAAAATAATCTTCCCTAAAGCCTATTAAGTATAATTTTTCTTGAGCTCTAGTAATGGCTGTATACAACCATCTATAATATTCTTTGGAAGGCCCATCAGGTAAATAAGGTTGTTCTATAAAAATTGTCTTCCATTGACCACCTTGAGATTTATGACAAGTAATTGCATAGGAAAATTTCACTTGTAATGCATTAAAAAAAACATTTTTCTTCACCGCTAGGAGCTGTTTATATTTTGATTTTTCGTGAGCATAATCCTCTCTTACTGCCTCATACAGCTTATTAGATTCTTCATAATTCAAAGAAGGTGTTTCACTGGTAAGTGTATCTAATAATAAAACTGTCTCAAAAGGTTTTTGATCTGGATAATCTATCATTCGAATTTCTACTTCAGCAAATCTAAATCCATAAAGCTCCTTAATGGAATTAATCCGTAATACTTCACAAGTATCACCATTTGCAATAAAACCTGCACTTGAAGATTCCTTCAACCAATAATAATTATTCTTTACAACCATTATATAATCTCCAGTAGAAATTTCATTTTCTTTTCCTCGTATTTGAGATCGTATTTGTTGATTGTATTGATTTGCTCTTTTATTAGAGCGAACAATAAATGCAGTATCTTCTACACCATCATTATCATAACATTCAGAGATAGCATCTTGAATATCATAACCATCGATCAAACGAACTATATCAGGATAGTTCATGTCAAACCTAAAGTTGGTTGCGTTGTTTTCAATTAGTGTTCTAAGTAGCGTAGCATTTAATAAAATTCCAGAATTCTCATGCTGACGTGTAACTTCATTTAATTCAATTTTATACACATTTTTATCGTAATCTATTTCTAAACGATTCTCATCTAATGCTGGACTAATTGATAATTTTACTGGTGGTAGCTGTGCAGTATCCCCTATTAAAATTAATTTGCAACGATAACCAGAATAAACGTAAGAAATTAAATCATCTAATAAAGAGCCATTCTCAAATAACTTACCGTTTTGTGGTCTATCTGGAATCATAGAAGCTTCATCAACGATAAAAATTGTATTCTTATGCTTATTGTTTTGTAAAACAAAATCTACAGAACCATTTTGTTGTTTTTTTGGAAAGTATATTTTTTTATGTATGGTATAAGCTGGCACTTTTGAATATCCGGAAATTACTTTTGCTGCTCTTCCTGTCGGCGCTAATAAAACTGATTTTTTTTCAGTCTCCCTCAAGTTTGTTACCAATGCACTTATCGCAGAAGTTTTACCAGTCCCCGCATACCCCTTGATTAAAAATAAGGTTTGATAATCTTTTGAAAAAACAAAATCTACCAACATTACAAATAACTTTGACTGTCTTAAAGTAGGGGTATGAGAAAACTTTTTTAAAAGTTTTTTATGAAAATCTGTATTGTTTTTTAACATGTAAGGTATAAAGCGTTAAAGATACATTGAATTGTCTTTAAAAGTTTTTATCATTAAAAAAAAATTGTAGATTTGCTTCAAGTGAAAAAAAATAAATATATAAAATGATTATACTGATTATTCTAGCTGTTGTTGCCACATTTGGTTTTGCCTATTTAATAGTAAAATACTTACCATTAAAATATAAATGGATAGTTTCCTTAGTGTTAGTTTTTACAGGAACTCTTCTAGTTTTTAAAATTTATGATGGAATCATGAAACCCATCAATTTTAACAAAGATAAACGAGTTAAATATGTAAAGGTTATTCAACATCTAAAAATTATTAGAGATGCAGAATTAGCATTCTATAAAGTAAACGGAAATTATACCGATAATAAAGAGGGATTAATTCAATTTATAGACAGTGCCAAGTTTGCCATTACAGAGGTTAGAGACACTGTAGTTAAAGTAAATAAAGGAAGTAAATGGCAACCTGTTATTGTTGATGTTGAGAAAAGAATAGTTGATACAATTGGTTATGAACCTATCTTAAAAAGTTTTCAAAATAAAGATTACAAAAACATGTTCAATGTTCCAGGAGTTGATGAAAAACAATTTGAACTTTCTATTGGTTTAGTTGAAAAAATAGCGGGCTTACAAGTACCTGTTTTTGAGGCAAGAACTGAGAAAAAAGATTTATTAAAAGGTATGGACATTTCTTTGGTTAAACAGGAAATGGAAGCTATTGAAAGTGATCAAATTAAGGGAGAATATGTATCTGTTGGTTCTCTTAATGAAGTAACAACTGGTGGAAATTGGCCTCCGTCCTATGACAAAGCAAATCGTGAAGAAGAAGACGATCAATAAAGAAATAGAGAAAACACACAAAAAGAAACTATCCATCCAATTCAGTTTGGATGGATTTTCTTTTTATATCTCTAATACACATAATATTATTTCAAAGTTTACTTCATTTGAATTTTCTAAAGCAATTAAATCTCCTGAATTAATATTAAAAGAAATTCAAGAAATTTTTAAAAATGAAAAATCTTTACAACAAGATTTTGAATTTGTTAATGTAATTCATCAAAACAATCTAAGCTCACTTGTTCCAAATCAATATTTTAAAGATAATGATCTTAATAATTATTTAAAATACTCAATTAAGACTATTACTACTGATCTTATTGTTTATGATGATTTAAATATCATAAAAGCTAAAAATGTTTATGTCCCTTTTGTGAATATTAATAATTTTATTTTTCAAAATTTTGGAGAATTTGAATACAAACACCATTCAAGTATTCTGCTAGAAAAGTTAATTTCACAATCTGATAATTCTTTAAATTTCTTTGTTAATATTTCTCAAAGCCTTTTTGATATAGTGGTTCTAAAAGATTCTCAAATTTTATTTTATAACATTTTTGAATATCAAACAAAAGAAGATTTCATCTATTACATTTTATTTACTCTAGAACAGCTTGAACTCTCTTCAGAAGAAACTAACATCTCACTAACTGGAAATATAGATGAACACTCTGAGCTTTATAAAATTTTGTATACCTATGTTAGGAATATAAGTTTTTTCAACTCAAAAAACCCCATTTACAACAATCAAACAGAAATAGACAAACATTCAAATTTCATTTTACTAGGATGAGAATAATCTCAGGAAAACACAAAGGAAGAAGAATTACAGCTCCAAAAAATCTACCTGTTAGACCAACAACTGATTTGGCAAAAGAATCGTTATTTAATATCTTAAACAATCACTATTACCTCGATACTATTTCTGTCATTGACTTATTTTCTGGTACAGGTAATATTGCATTCGAATTTGCTTCAAGAGGTTCTAAAAATATTCATGCTGTAGATGGTAATTTTAATTGTGTTAAATTTATTGATAAGATTTCTAAAGAGTTTGATTTCTGTATCAATACCTACAAAAGTGATGTTTTTAAATTTTTAGAGAAAACTGCTCTAAAAACTGATGTTATTTTTGCAGACCCACCATACAACTTAGAAAAGGATAAGTTTTTAAAAATAATTGAAATTGTATTTGAACGAAATCTTCTAAATGATAACGGAATTTTAATTATTGAGCATTCAAAACATATGGATTTATCAGTAAATGATTTTTTTAATTATTCAAAAAAATATGGTGGAAGTGTATTCAGTTTTTACAATACTAAAGAATTATAACAATGATTCAATGATATCAACAATAGATATATTCTCTGCTTCTGCTTTATAGTTTTTCACAATTCTGTGAGATAAAATTGGAACGGCTATAGCTTTTACATCTTCGATATCAGGTGAGTATTTCCCTTTTACAGCAGCAATTGCCTTGGCACCTAAAATCAAATTTTGAGAAGCTCTAGGTCCTGCCCCCCAATCAACATAATTTTTTACCAAATCAGTTGCTTTAGAACTTGATGGTCTAGTTTTACCTACCAAAGAAACAGCATACTCTATAACATTATCTGTTACGGGAACTTTTCTAATTAAATGCTGAATACTGAGAACTTCTTCAATTGATAGTATAGATTCTGCTTTACTTACAATTTCTGTTGTTGTATTTTTAACCACCTCAACTTCTTCCTCATAGCTTGGGTATTCTAAATTAATGGAAAACATAAAACGATCTAGCTGAGCTTCCGGAAGCGGGTAAGTACCTTCTTGTTCTATAGGGTTTTGTGTAGCTAAAACTAGAAATGGTAAATCTAATTTATAATGCTCTCCAGATATGGTTACAGATTTTTCCTGCATCGCCTCTAAAAGAGCTGCTTGTGTTTTGGGAGGAGTTCTATTAATCTCATCTGCTAAAATAATATTTGAGAATATAGGTCCTTTTAAAAAGGTGAATTCACGTTCTTTATTCAAAACTTCACTTCCTAAAATATCGGAGGGCATTAAGTCTGGTGTAAATTGAATCCTTTTAAAGTTTAATCCGAGAACATCTGATACTGTATTGACTAATAAAGTCTTAGCAAGTCCTGGGACACCAATCAGGAGAGAGTGGCCACCACAGATAACAGACAATAAAACATAATTAATAGCTTGATCTTGACCAACAATTACTTTTCCTATTTCTGCTTTTAAATCTTTAAATTTAATAACCAGAGAGTCAATATCAGCTACATCAGACATCAGTTAGCAATTTCTTTCGTCCAGTTTTTATCAAAGGTGCATTTTCGGAATTCTTCGCTTATTTTTATATAAGTATCACCTATTTTTTCTCTAGACCATTTTGCTATGGTTTCTTGTTTTTTCTTTTGAAGAGCTAGATTTTGAACTTTAACATAGTCATCTACCAAGTCTGCTATATGAGTATTAGTTCTGTCTTTCATAATCATCACTTTATACATCTTTTTGCCTTCACGTTCCTCATCATAAAAAATGTCAGACATTTCACCTTTCTGCAAATTATTTACTCTTGCATACAAAGCAGGGTCCATTCTTGTAAGATCAAAAGTAGATTCTCCAGAATAAGGATTAACGATTAAACCTCCGTTATTCTTAGTGTCTTTATCCTCTGAATATTTTTTTACTGCCTCATCAAAAGTGATCACACCAGTATCAATATCTTTTTTTATTTTTTCGAGTTTTTCTTTTGTTTCATCTAATTTTTCTTGAGGTATTTCTGGCTGAATTAGAATATGTGAAGCTACTCTAGTTTCCCCTCTAATTTGGTTAAGTTGAATTATGTGATATCCAAACTTAGACTTGATTGGTTCAGATACTTGATCTACATCTAAAGAAAAAGCAGTTTCTTTAAATTCTTTTATGAATGCACTATTTTTATCAATAGTATACCTACCTCCGTTATCGGTAACCCCAGGATCATTTGAATTAATAATGGCTTTCATTTTGAAGCTAGAACCTGCTTCAACTTCTTTTTTTATCTTGAGAAGCTTGTTTACCACCCTGTCTAGTTCTTCTTGTGTTGCTTCTGCATTGAGAACTAATTGTGCTATTTGAATTTCCGCTGGAAACTCTGGTAATTCTCCTTTTTCTTCTAAACCATTAAAATAAATTCTTATTTCTTCAGGTGTTACATCAATATTTTCAGTGATTTGTCTTTGCTCTTTTTGAATCAAAGAATTTTCTTTTTCTATACCGAAAAGTTCTTTCTTTAAATCTTCTATATCATTAAAACCATAAGCTTCAACAACTTTTTCAATACTTCCGTATTCTTGACTAAAAAATTGAATATTTCTTTCAACCTGATCATTAACCTCAGCGTCAGAAACTATTATACTGTCAACAACAGCGTGATGAGCTAATAATTTCTGTAACATTAGTTGCTCTAACATTTCACAATCTGAAATTTTTATTTTCCCTTCACTACTGTTCTCTAGCTCTAATTTAAACTTTTCAATATCAGAATCAAGTACAATATTTTTTCCAACAACAACCCCTACAGCATCAATTTTAACTTTTTGAGCTATTATAGTTTGATTGAATAATAAAATAAATAGCGTTGAGCTAATGAATTTTATAAATTTTATTTTGAATGGCATCTTTTACTATTATTTTTTCTATGTCTCTAATTAATTGTAATTTTCTTTGATGTAAAATCATTTGTTTTATTGTAGGCTCTATATAACCTAGCGGTGCAATTTGATTCCTTAACAAAACATCAATTGTAACAGCCAAATATAAACCTAAAGAATCTTCTTTTTTAATTAAATCCGTTTTTTTTAACAAATCATTACGGGAAAATGGCAATTTTAACAAAACATTTTCTAATGGGGTCCAAACTGAATCATTTAACATCATCTTTTTAAAAGAAAATTGTCTTAATTCTAAAGCTTCTAAATCTTCAATTGAACCATTTTTAAAGAACTTAAGAACTTCCTTTTTATCTATTAAGTCATTAGAGAAATGAATATATCTTGTTTTGATTAGCTCCTCATTTAATCTAAAATTATTATTATTCTTCTTATAGTAATTTATAATTTCTTCTTTTTCAATAATGGTATCCAATTGTTGCTTTATAAGTCTCTCTTTATAACTATTAATTAAAAGTGCTTGTTTGTAATCCCTAACTAAATCATTTATCTCAGCATTATCATTTTCTGAAGTATTTTCAACAGCTTTTTTCAACAATAACTGTTGTATTGCCCAACTATTAATTATACTTCTAGTAAGAACAATACTGTCATTTTTATCTATGTTTTTGGGAAGTAAAAAGTTTAAATCTTCTTTAAATAAACTTTCATCATATACAGTTGCAATTGGTTGATCAATAAGAAGGCTTTCTTTTTTTTGAAATTCTAAAGAATCACATGAAAAAAATGTAAAAAATAAAATTATATAGATATAGTTTTTCAAGATTCTTTTCTGTAATAATTAATTAATTTTTTTAAAACTTTTTTATTAATCTTAATCTTGCTCTTAGATCTTAATAATTGAATCCATTCTTGATCTAGTGAGGTTTGAAAATCATTCATCACTTTACCTTTAATATTCTCAATATCATTAGTTTTATATAAATTCTTACGAGAATAAAAATATTTGTTAAGAGCTATAGTATCTGATGAAATATTCCAAATCTTTTGTTGCATTAGTTCAAAAAGTAAAAGCCCATCTTGATATTCTGCAAGTGTATATGAATATTCTTTATTGGTATTGACTAAATTTTCTTTGAAGTACCTTAAAATTTCTTCATTAACAAAATTATTTAGTAAGGTATTAAATGGGATTTGCTTTCTTTTTAATCTATAAGTTACAAAATCACCTTTGGTTATATTTTTCTGATTAATCGTTATAAGTGGAGATTGTAATGAGTCACTAAAGTTATTCTTTCGAAGGGATCCTTTAACAGTTTCATTTATATGAATAGAATACTCTTTTTTTAATCTTTTTAAAATTGAATTATTTGACAACTTAACTCTACCAGAATTTTTTACTTTTTTTAAAATATCTTTTTCTAATTCCTTAAAGGGAAGTATTGGGTATTTCTTAATTAATTTTACAATATGCCATCCAAATTTTGTTTTAAAAGGTTTACTAAACTCATCAGTAGAAACAAGTGAAAAGGATGCTTCTTCAATAGGTTTAACCATTTTATTAGCTCCAAATTTAGGTAAAACTCCACCTTTTTTCTTTGTTCTTGAGTCATTAGAATATTTGAGCGCTAACTCTTTAAAGGGGATACCATTGTTTAGTTTAGCATAAACTTCATCAATTATTTTCTTCCCATTCGATGTTGTATCTGAAATAAGTATATGGGCTACTTGTCTTTCTCCTTTCGAAGTTCTAGAACCCGTTTTTTGTAAAATATGATATCCATAACGAGTTTTAAAAATCTGTGAAACATCACCAAGTGAAGTTTTGTAGGCCACATCTTCAAAATCAAACAACATATTAAATGCCGAAAAATATCCTAAATCACCACCATTTCTAATAGCTGAAGGATCTTCAGATAATTCTTTAGCCACTTGCTTAAAAGACTCTCCTGAAAGAACTCTTTGTCTGGCTTCCATTATTTTTGAAAATGGTAAAAGAGTATCTTTTGGTTTATAGTTTCTTGGAAGTTTAACTAGTATATGACTTGCTCGAATTTCTGTTTTAGTTCTATCATACGCTTCCTTGACAAGTGAATTTAATTGATTTTCATCTTGAATATAGGGAGCAATCAATTGTTTCCTGTAAGTTTCAATTTCATTTAAATATGAATTTAACGTATCTAATTTTAATTCGTAGGCTTGTTTAACTTTAAGTTTAAAATTAATAAATAAATTCAGGTTTTTTTCAATATCCTTTGACTCATCATTGTCTATAGCATCTAAGTTTCTTTCATAAATTCTTTTAAAATCCTCAACAGACACTTTTTCGTCGTTTATAGTTACTAAAACATCTGTATCTTTTTGGGAAAAGATATTTAAAGCATAAAATGTAAATAGTAAAAAAATAATTTTTTTCATTGTGTTATAGTGATATGATTCCTTCAATTTTTTCAGCTTGTTTATAATATGAAATTACTTGGTTTGAGTTTTCTATATAAATAACTACAGAAATACTAATATATTTTTCAGTTTTTGATTTTTTAATGGTAATTGTTGCATTTTTATCTTTAAAAATTTCTTTAACTAATGCTACTTTATCCCCTTCAGATGTTACAATAAATTTATATAAATAATCAGATGGAAAAGTTGTAGTGTCATCTAGTTGATTTTTTAATTTTTTATAAAAATTATCTCTATCTTTCATTTTAAAATTTAGCAATTATTATAATATAACTTCTACAAAATTACATCATTATATTATTATAATAAATTAATACTATATTTTTGTTTTATGCAAAAAAAAATTGTGCTTATCGGAGCTCCAGGTACAGGAAAATCATCTGTTTTAAAACACCTTAAAAGCAGTGGTTTTTATTGTATGGAAGAGATTTCCAGGGAAATAACTATAAGAGCACAAGAAGAAGGAATAGAACAATTGTTTTTAATAGAACCCATATTATTTAGTAAACTATTACTTAAGGGTAGGGAAGATCAATATCTTAAAGCCTCTAAAAGCAGTAATAATTTAATATTTTTTGATAGAGGCTTACCAGATATTCATGCTTATTTAGATTACACCAAAGAAAAATATCCATCATATTTCAAGAAATCTAGCAAAAAAAATAGATATGATTATGTATTTATTTTTAAACCATGGAAAGAAATTTTTATCACAGATAGCGAGAGGTATGAGAGCTTTAAAGAAGCAACAATTATAGATATGTATTTAGAAAAATCTTATGAAGATTTAAATTATTCTTTAATTGAAGTACCTTTTGACACTATTGAAAACCGATCAAATTTTATTCTTAATTGGCTCAAAATAAATGCATGATACTACCTAAAGACTTACTAAAAAGGTATTGGAGGCATTCTTCTTTTAGAAATTTACAAGAAGAAATAATAGAAGCTGTTATATCTAAAAAAGATGTTTTTGCTCTTCTTCCCACTGGTGCAGGAAAGTCTTTGTGTTATCAAATCCCAGCATTAGCAAAAGAAGGTATTTGTTTGGTAATCTCTCCTCTCATATCGTTGATGAAAGATCAAATAGAACAACTAGAGAGAAAAGGAATTAAAGCCTTAACTATTGAGAGTAACACAAGTGTTGACCAAATAGTTACCTTATTTGACAACCTCAAATTTGGCAAATATAAGTTTCTATATTTATCACCAGAGAGGTTAAATTCAGAGTTTATTCTTAATAAAATAAAACAAATTCAAGTTAATTTAATAGCTGTAGATGAAGCACATTGTATATCTGAATGGGGCCATGATTTTAGACCATCATACAGGCTTATTCATAAGGTAAGAGAAATACATCCTGATGTAAATGTTATAGCATTAACTGCAACTGCAACTACAAAAGTAGCTGAAGATATTATTGAAAATTTAAATTTAAAAGGAACAGCTATTTTTAAAAAATCTTTCTTTAGAGAAAATTTAGCTTATCTAGTTATTGAAAATGAAAACAAGATTGGAAAACTTGAAAAAATATTTAAAAAAAACCCTCACCCTACAATTATTTATGTTGGGTCTAGGAGAAAAACGGAGGAAATTTCTAACCTTATAAATTTAAAGGGATACTCTTCAACTTTTTATCACGGCGGAATGACTGCAGAA
The DNA here is from genome assembly GCA_913061465.1 of uncultured Flavobacterium sp. GTDB lineage: Bacteria > Bacteroidota > Bacteroidia > Flavobacteriales > Flavobacteriaceae > Polaribacter. The sequence goes on along the minus strand of CAJXSU010000034.1, from coordinate 4,653 downwards.
AGTAAATCCAAATCTTTTAATTCTTGGATGAAAGAAGAGCAGTTAATTATGGTAGCCACAAATGCCTTTGGTATGGGTATAGATAAATCAAATGTAAAAATAGTAGTTCATTTAGATCTTCCCGCTAGTATTGAAAATTATGTTCAAGAAGCTGGAAGAGCTGGAAGAAATGGAGAAAAATCATTTTCAGTAATCTTACAAAACGATAATGACATTAATTCTTTTAAAAAAAATAAGTTAGAAACTTATCCAACGATCAAAGAAATTAAGATTGTTCACGAAAAATTATATCAATACTTTCAAATTGCTAGAGGAGAATTAAGAGACGGATCTTTAGATTTTAATTTTTTAAAATTTTGTGAAACCTATAATTTTTCACACAAAAAGACTACTAATATTTTTCAAATTCTTGTTAAGAATAATATTATTGAAATTGGCTCCAAATACAGTAAAAAATCTACAATTATTTTTAAAATATCAAGTAATAGACTAGCAAGACAGCATTACAATAAAAAATTAACCAAAAAATTAATAGATTTTATTCTTAGAAGTCATGGAGGTGTTTTTCAGAAAGAGGTGAGCATTAATGAATTTAAGATTGCAAAGAGTTTACAAATTAATTCCTTAACAGTAAGAAATGAATTAAATGTATTAGATCAGATAGACATTATTGACTACAAAGAAGCTAATAGTAATGAAAAACTCACGTTTTTAACACCAAGAGAAGACGATAAAACAATTAATCGAATATCAAGTTCAATTGAAAAATTTCTACATAACCAAATTCAAAAATCTAAAGATTTAATATATTTTATTAAAAATAACACCGTCTGTAGAAGCATTCAATTATCTCATTATTTTGGAGAAAAAAAAGCATTAAAGTGTGGCATATGTGATGTCTGTATTGCTGATAAAAAAAATAGTACATCTGGGATAGAAAAAGATATTCTTAAACTTTTTAATCATAAAAAAGAAATCTCACAAAAGGAAATTATCTTTTCTATAGATGAAGATGAAAAAGCAATTTTAATACATTTGCGTTACCTGTTGTCAAGAAATAAGATTGGTATAACAAATAATAATAAATTTTTTATTTTATGAGAGACCTACGCATAGTTTTTATGGGAACTCCAGAATTTGCTGTTACTATTTTAAAAAAATTAGTAGAGGATGATTTTAATATTGTTGGGGTGGTAACTGCCCCAGACAAAAAGGCTGGAAGAGGACGTAAAATAAATGAATCTGCGATTAAGAAATATGCAGTTAAAAATAAACTAAACTTATTACAACCCAAAAACCTTAAAAGCGAAGACTTCTTATCAAATTTAAAAGCTCTTAGAGCCAACCTTCAAATTGTAGTTGCTTTTAGAATGTTACCAAACGTAGTCTGGAAAATGCCAACATACGGAACTTTTAATCTACACGCATCACTTCTACCCGACTACAGAGGAGCGGCACCGATTCACTGGGCCATTATTAATGGTGAGGAAAAAACTGGTGTTACTACGTTTTTTATAGATGAAAAAATAGATACAGGTAATATAATTCTTCAAAAAGAGATTATAATTCATAAAGATGAAATAGTTGGAGAGTTACATGATAGACTTATGAACTTAGGAGCAAATTTAGTTTCTGAAACCGTAATAAATATCAAAAACAATTCAGTAACAACTCAAAAACAAAAGAACGATAGTCAAAAAACAGCTCCAAAGCTATTTCCTGAAAACTGTAAAATAAATTGGAATAACTCAATAGACAAAATTTACGATCATATAAGAGGTTTGAATCCATTTCCAGGTGCTTGGTCTGATATGATGAATAATAATGTCATCACATCTTTAAAAATATATAAAATTAGAAAAGAAGAAATAATTCATAAAGAAGTTATCAAATCAATTATAACCACTAAAAATGACATTAGAATAGCAGTTAATGGTGGGTATATAATTATTGATGAATTAAAGATCTCTGGAAAGAAAAAACTAGACAGTAAAAGTCTTTTAAATGGTTATTCTTTTTCTATCAATGCAAAAATGCGCTAAAGCCTTAGCAGTACTACATTTGTGGTTTTTAACTAAATGAAGAGCTCCTTATTAACAATTTACATAGTTTTATTAACAAAAAGCGGTTTTTTTTAGGCCTAAACTTGCACAAGCCCTTAATCCGTCTATATTTGTTAAAGCATTTATGCAAAACAAAACAATTAATTTAAATACTATTTATTATGAACAAATCAGATTTAATCGATGCAATGGCTGCTGATGCAGGAATTTCAAAAGCAGCAGCAAAGGCTGCTTTAGAATCAGTAACTTCAAATGTAACCTCTACTTTAAAATCAGGTGGAAAAGTTGCTTTAGTAGGTTGGGGAACTTGGTCAGTGTCTAGAAGAGCTGCTAGAAATGGTAGAAATCCACAAACAGGAGCAGAAATTAAAATTGCTGCAAAAAATGTTGTTAAGTTTAAAGCTGGAGCTGGTTTAAGCGGTGCTGTAAACTAATAACTGTTTTTTATTTATCAAAAAAAAAACCTTCTTTTAAGAAGGTTTTTTTTATATACTTATTTTTTTTAAATTTAATAAAATATAAAGTGTCTGTTTTGAAAATACATAAAGGAAAACTTCTCATAGCTGAGCCCTCTATTTTAAATGATGATTCGTTTAATAGATCTATTATTCTTTTGACAGAACATAATGAAGAAAGTTCGGTTGGATTTATATTAAATAAACCGCTTAACTATACCATCAAAGATCTTATCCCTGAGATTAATTGTTCTTTTAAAATATATCAAGGAGGCCCAGTAGAACAAGATAATTTATATTTCATTCATAAAATACCTGAATTAATTCCAGATAGTATGCCAGTAAGTGATCAAATTTATTGGGGTGGTAATTTTGAATCTTTAAAAAGTCTCTTGCAGCATCAAGAAATAAAAAATACAGAAATTCGCTTTTTCTTGGGCTATTCAGGCTGGGCTAAAGTTCAATTAGAGGAAGAAGTAATAAATAAGTCCTGGTTTGTTTCAGAAAATGATTTTGAAAATATTTTGTCTACAGACAATAATACACTATGGAAAAACAAATTATTACAAAAAGGTGGTGAATATAAAATTTGGGCAAATGCTCCTAATAATATTAATTTAAACTAACTACTAGCTTGTTAACTCTAAAACGTTAAAACTCACGGCAAGTTTCTTTGAAATATCAGTAGAAAAAACTTTTTTCCTATAATTAGTAACCGGCTGTATTCCAATAATTGAATTTGTTATAAATAACTCATCAGCTTTTTGAATCTCAAAAGGTGAAATTACGGCTTCTTCTATTTCATAATCACTACTTGATTTAATTATATTAATTACTTTCTCTCTAGCTATACCTTTAAGACAACCCTCAGATAATAAAGGAGTTTTAATTAAGGTTCCCTGTATTAAAAAGAGAGAAGCATTTGTAGCCTCTACGATACCTTTTCTTTCATTCAGAAGAATACAATTATCTAATTCATTTTCTTTAGCAAAAATACTTGCTAATGTGTTTATTAATTTATTGTTTGTTTTTATGGTGGATAAATATCCAGAATAGATATAAAAATCTTTAAATAAATCTAAAGTATACTTATCCTTAGTTATAAATTTTATTTCACTTGATTCAATAAGATAATCTATTTCGTTTGTTGTTGGAGTATAAAAGCCTCCATCTTTTCTGGTAATACAAAGTCTAACTCTTAAATTGTTTTCACTTTTAATTGAAACTATTTTTAAAATTTCCTCTTCCAAAAATTCTAAAGTAAAATTCATAGGAATTCTCATCCGTAACATTCTCATGGATGCCATTAATCTAAAATAATGATCTTCCCAAAATACTAACTTACCGTTAATGATCTTTATAGTCTCAAAAACTGAATCTCCGTATTTATAAGCTCTATTGTTAGGTGTTATTATTACATCATCAAAAGCTACTAAATCACCATTATAATTTACCATTTACATTTCCTAAATAAAAATATATTGCAAATTTAGCGCATTTAATATTACTAAAAATAAAAAAAGCTCTGGATTTAATCCAAAGCTTTAATAATTTTATATATGATGATTGATTAAGCCCCTATCCCGTGCTTTAATTCATCTATTTGGTTTTCCCAAAGCATTTTTGACTCTTCAATTTCGTCTTCCTCAGCAAAGTCAGTAATTATTAAAGAAACGTCTTTAGTAATTTCATCTACCTGAATTTTAAATTCAAAATAACTTTCGTCTCCTTCAGATTCCATCCATTTATATCGAGCTCTTTCTCCATTTTTCTTTGATACTATTATGGCTTGCTCCTCAGAATCGTCCCAAAAAAAAGTAATGATTTTTCCTCTAGAATTTGCTTTGTCTGCGAACCATTCCTCTAATCCTGATGGTGTTGAGAATAACTGGTACAACATATTAGGGCTTGCATGAATTGGAAACTCTATTTCGAATTTGACTTTATCCATAATTTCATTAATATTATCGAGATGAAAAAATATTTTATGTTTAAGCAATATAGTTAATATATCTAGTTAAAAAAAATTAAAAACACTCCTTGCAGTACTGCAAAATTCAATTATATTTGCAGCCTTATTACCAAGGCGAGGTAGCTCAGTTGGTTAGAGCGCAGGATTCATAACCCTGAGGTCA
>CAJXSU010000033.1 GCA_913061465.1 uncultured Flavobacterium sp. | reverse complement strand
CAGCTCTCGTAGATTGTACCAAATGAGAAACACCAACCGCTGCACCTGCAAAAAGCAATCCTGGACCTAAAGATTTTAGGATTCTTTTTTTCATTAGGATTTATTTATAATCTCGGCTAATATTTTTTTAGCACGTAATAATTTTACTTTAATATTACTCATAGGTTCATCTAAGTGTTCAGAAATTTCCTTGTAGGTTAATTCTTTAAAAAAACGTAAATGAATAACTTCTTGGTATTTTGGTTTTAGTTGTTTGATGTCTTCCAGAAGCTTGGCTAGATTCTGTTCAGTAATAAGGTTGTCCTCAGGAGTTGGATTATTATCAACAATCTTATAAGCTTCAGCTTCTTGATCTTCACTAGTAGTAGTATTGATTGATTTTTGATTTTTTCTAATCAAATCAATATGTATATTTTTAGAAATGGTAGTTAACCAAGTTTTGAATTGATATTTTTTATCAAAACTGTTAATCTTATCAAATGCTTTAGAAAATGTTTGTATGGTAATGTCTTCAGCATCATTTTCATTTTGAGTTCTTTTCAATTGATAATTATATATATCTGTCCAAAAGTGGTGCAATAAAAAGTTAAAAGAACTTTGGTCTCCTTGTTTTGCTTTCTGAATGTGATTAGCTAAAATTTCTTTAGTTATTTCCAATACGTATTTTTTGAAATGGAGTAGGATATAAATATAACAAATTGAAATAGAACTAAAAATAATTCTATAAATGGTAAAAAATATAGGATACTGTTTTCCTGTATTTTTTTTGCAGAAAAACCAATGATAGATGAACTAAAAGTTAAATAGCTTAAAATAATGCCTAAAGTGTATACATCTGCTTTATAATAAAGTATGAAAGGAATTAAGAAAATAAAAAGTAGTTTAGAACTACTAAATAATCCTAAGAAGAATTTATGTCTAAACTTATAGTGTGAAAATATTTTTAATTGTTTTATTTTTAAAGTAAACCATTTTTTTAGTGTGAGTGGAGTTTTTGAAATTATAAAGCTATTTGGGTTTAGTGCTATAGTTGTATTTGAAGAGGTAGATGCATCTCTAATAAAAAGATCATGATGCCCAGAATCTATTTTTATGTGATTTATAAAACCGTTAACTCTGTAAAACTCACTTTTCTTATAGGCTAAATTTTTTCCGTCCACCATATAAGAAGACTGAAGTTTTGTGTAAGAAAAAGATTGAACAGTAGAAAGTAATTTATCAAATCGTATTAAAAAGTTTAAAAAAGAATATTTTTTTGATTCATATGCTGCATAACCTAAAACAATAGATTTTGATTCATAAAAACAAACAGACATCTCTTTAATCCATTTTTTTGAATTAGGTATACAGTCAGCATCTATAAAAAGTAATTGTTCATGTTTTGCAGATTTAATCCCTAGAGTTAACGCATACTTTCTATTTCCCCAAAATGCTTCATTATTCTTAACGTTAACAATTTTTATTCGTGAATTATTGGCTTGAAATTCTTTAATTACCTCAAATGTCTCATCGTTTGAGGCATTATTAATAAAGATCAATTCATAATTTTCATACTCTTGTTCTTCCAGTAATGGAATAAGTCTGTTTAAATGTTTTGCATTGTTCTTAGCATATACAATAACAGAAACGGGAACAAACTCATCAAAAGATTTGTTTGAATTTTTATGAAATAAAAATGATGTAAATGAGATGTAGTAACATAATTGAACTACTGCGGTAACTACAAAAGTGTAGAATAAAACAGTAATGATCATTGAAATTTAATTATGGGTTGGTTCTGTACAATCTTCAAATTGATCTGAAGGTTTTCCACAAAAACCACAAGCCTCACCACTTTTATTAATCATAGGGTTTTGACTGGCACAGGTCCCAGCAAATTCACCATCTTTTTTTGCCCATATTTTTATAGCTATTCCTGCTACACCTATAGCTAGCAGACCAATGGTTAATAAGATAAGTTTCATTTAATTATTTTATTATAATCATACAAATATAAATAATTCTCTTAAGACAATAGCTTATTTAAGTAGTGTTATTGTATATCTTTCAAGAATAAATAGGAATATATTTTAATCATCAAATAATTCACTCAATAATGTTCACTTCGATGTCTAACGTAATTTTGAAAATAGACAAAATGGTGTGTTGAATTTTTTTAGCAAGCATATAAATATCTGTTCCACTAGCTTTATCGAAATTTACTAAAACGAGGGCTTGATTGTCATGAATCCCACAATCTCCATACCTTTTTCCTTTATAACCTGCAGTTTCTATTAACCAACCCGCTGGAATTTTATAACTATAAGAAGTACCATCTTTTTTTGATGATGGTATTTTATAAAATGGAATATTTGGATATTCTTTTTGTAGTTTTTTAAAATGTTTTAAGCTTACAATTGGGTTTTTAAAGAAGCTACCACTATTTCCGATTTTTTTTGGATCAGGTAATTTAGCTTGTCTAATATTAATTACAATATCTGATATATCTTTTATAGTTGGATTTTCATTTTTTCTAATTGCTAACTCTTTTTCAATAGCACCATAATTGGTGTTTAAGTGATGGTTTTTTTTTGTGAGTTTAAAATTAACTGAAGTAATAACAATCTTTTCTTTTAATTCATTTTTAAAAATAGAATTACGATATCCAAAATCACATTCTTTATTGGAAAATTCAACTTTTTTTGCACTGTTTATATCTATCCCTTCAACTTTAGTAATTACATTTTTTACTTCTACACCATAAGCTCCAATATTTTGAATTGGAGATGTTCCTACATTACCAGGAATTAAAGAAAGATTTTCAATACCACCATAATTTTGAGAAATACACCACATAACAAATTCATGCCAATCCTCACCAGCATTGACAGTTAGCTCAACCTCATGTTCATTTTCGTAATGTATGGAAATACCTTTGATATTAATGTGTATAACAAGCTTGTCTATGTTTTTAGTAAGTAACATATTGCTACCACCACTTAGTAAAAAAACATCTTTTTCTTGTGTTAAGATTTTTTGAAGTTTATAGAAATTATCAACAGAAACAAATCTACTAGCTATAACATCTATACCGAAAGTATTATAGGGTTTAAGAGAAATGTTTTGTTGAATATTCAAGTCTATTTTATTTAAGAGTATTAGATTTTAAATAATAAAATGTCGTGTTTGTCTATTCAAACTTACATTTTTTATTTTTCATAGGTAGCTAAAGCGATTTTTAAAATCTCAACACATCTTACTAAATCTTTTTTATTTAAGACATAGGCCATACGAACTTGATTTTTACCTTCACCTTCACTAGAATAAAATCCACTAGCAGGAGCTACCATCACAGTTTCATTATTGTGATGGAATTCTTCTAAAATCCAACGTGCAAAATGATCTGTGTCATCCACAGGTAATTCTGCTACACAATAAAAAGCACCTTTTGGATTGGCAACCTTTACACCCTCAATTTTTTTTAATTCAGTAATAAGAATATTTCTTCTCTCAACATATTCTTCTATAACCTCATCAAAATAAATTTGAGGAGTATCTAATGCTGCTTCACTAGCCAACAAAGCGTAGGTTGGTGGGCTTAATCTTGCCTGAGCAAATTTAATAGCTGTATCCATAAAACTTTTGTTTTTAGAGACAATACAACCAATTCTTGCACCACACATACTGTATCGTTTTGAGACAGAATCGATCATAATGGCGTGTTGCTCTAAACCTGATTCAGACATTACTGAATAATGTGAGTTATTGTCATAAGCAAACTCTCTATAGACCTCATCCGCAATTAAGAATAAATCGTGTTTTAATACAAGGTGTTTTAATTTTAGAATTTCTTCCTTACTGTAAAGATACCCTGTCGGATTACCAGGATTACAAATTAAAATTGCTTTAGTTTTTTTAGTTATTAATTTTTCAAAATCATCAATATTGGGAAGTGCAAAATTGTTTTCAATTTTTGAAATCACTGGAACAACTGTAACACCAGACGCGGTAGAAAATCCATTATAATTTGCATAAAATGGTTCTGGTATAATAATTTCATCACCTGGATCAGTAATACTACCCATAGTAAATAATAGTGCCTCAGATCCACCTGTTGTAGCAATAATATCCTGAGGAGATAAGTCGATATTATTTTTTTTGTAATAATTAGTTAACTTTTCTCTGTAGGTTTCAGATCCTTCAGATCTGGCATATGAAAGTACTTCTATACTGTTGTTTTTAACAGCATCTAAAGCAACTTTAGGTGTTTTTATGTCTGGTTGACCTATGTTTAAATGGTATACTTTTATTCCATTTTTTTTAGCAGCTTCTGCGAACGGAACTAATTTTCTTATGGGAGACTGAGGCATCAGTTCTCCTTTTTTTGATATTAAAGGCATTTAATTAATATGTAGGTTATAGTTTTTTAATTATCTACAGATAGTATGTTTTTTTTCTTTTCGAGTAATGCTGTTTTTTCAATATAGCCTTTAATTTTTACCATTTTACGTTCATTTTTTGCATTTGAGAAAATAGTAATGGCTTTTGAAAACCCACCAAGTCTTTTTGTGTCATAAGAAACTTCAATTTTACCTTCTTCACCTGGCATTATTGGATGATCTGGTTTTTTAGGAACTGTACAACCACAAGAGGCTTGAACCCTAGAAATAATTAATGGTGATTTTCCAATATTTGTGAATTCAAAAACTCTTAAACCATCAGCACCTGAGTTAATTTTACCATAATTAATTGTCTCAGTTTTAAATTTAAATTCTGGTTTTAAATCCTCGACTTCTTGAGCAAAAGAAATATTAGCAAATAATATTAGGAGAAACGTAAAAAGCTTTTTCATGAAAAATTGTTGTTTTATTTATAATCTATAACAAATTTAATCAAAAATAATTCAACAGACTTTTAAATACTTCAGATAATTGTACTTTTGCAGACTTAAGGCAAAAAGTATAATAGGTATGAGTATTCCATCAAAATATGATGCAAGTTTAGTAGAAAGTAAATGGTATGACTATTGGATGAAACATAATTATTTTCATTCTGAAGTAGACGATAGAGAGCCTTATACCATAGTAATCCCTCCACCTAACGTAACAGGAGTATTACATATGGGACATATGCTTAATAACACGATACAAGATGTATTGATTAGACATGCACGTTTGTCTGGTAAAAATGCTTGTTGGGTTCCCGGAACAGATCATGCTTCTATTGCTACTGAGGCCAAAGTAGTTGCTAAATTAAAAGAACAAGGAATTGATAAAAATGACCTTACTCGTGACGAGTTTTTATCTCATGCTTGGGAATGGAAGTCTGAATACGGTGGTATTATTTTAGATCAACTTAAGAAACTAGGTGCCTCATGTGATTGGGAAAGAACAGCATTTACGATGGACCCTGAAATGTCTGAGTCTGTTATAAAAGTTTTTGTTGATTTATTTAATAAAGGATTGATTTACAGAGGATTTAGAATGGTTAATTGGGATCCAGAGGCTAAGACAACTTTATCTGACGAAGAGGTTATTTATGAGGAAAAGCAGGGTAACTTATACTATATTAAATACAAAATCGAGGGAAGTGAAGAGTTTTTAACTATAGCTACAACACGTCCTGAAACCATTTTTGGTGATTCAGCAATTTGTATTAATCCAACAGATACTCGTTTCAAACATCTTAAAGGTAAGAGAGCAATTGTCCCAATATGTAATCGTATTGTACCTATCATTGAAGATGAATATGTTGATATAGAATTTGGAACAGGTTGTTTAAAAGTTACACCAGCTCATGATGAAAATGATAAGGTTTTAGGTGATAAACATGGATTAGAAGTAATAGATATCTTTAATGAAGACGCTTCTTTAAATTCATTTGGTTTGCATTTCGAAGGAAAAGATAGATTTGTTGTTCGTAAAGAAATTACTAAGGAATTAGAGGAAAAAGGATTTTTAGTCAACATAGAGGTTCATACTAATAAAGTTGGAACCTCAGAAAGAACTAAAGCAGTTATAGAACCAAGATTGTCCGATCAGTGGTTTTTAAAGATGGAAGACCTAGTAAAACCAGCAATTAAAGCAGTTTTAGGTGAAGAAACGGCTATAAACCTTTATCCTAAAAAATTTGAAAATACCTACAGACATTGGATGGAAAATATTCGTGATTGGAATATTTCAAGACAGTTGTGGTGGGGTCAACAAATTCCTGCCTATTTCTATGGAAATGGTAAAAATGATTTTGTAGTTGCAGAAACTAAAGAAGAAGCTTTCCAAATTGCAAAGAAAAAACTTTCAAATTCTACTAACAAACTTAAAGAGTCTTTCTCAATAAATGACCTACGACAAGATGAAGACGCATTAGACACATGGTTTTCATCTTGGCTTTGGCCAATGTCGGTTTTTGATGGTATAAGAAATCCAGAAAATAAAGAAATAAAATATTATTATCCAACAAATGATTTAGTGACTGGGCCAGATATTTTATTTTTCTGGGTAGCCAGAATGATTATTGCAGGATATGAATATAAAAATGAAAAACCATTTCAGAATGTTTATTTAACAGGTTTGGTACGCGATAAACAACGACGTAAAATGTCTAAATCTTTGGGGAATTCTCCAGATGCATTAAAACTTATTGAAACTTATGGAGCCGATGGTGTTAGGGTAGGATTGTTGTTGAGTTCTGCAGCAGGAAACGATTTGATGTTCGAAGAGGAGTTATGTCAACAAGGAAAACAGTTTGCAAATAAAATTTGGAATGCGTTTCGTCTTATTAAAGGTTGGGAGATTGATAAAACTTTACCTCAGCCTCAAACAGCAAGTATTGGAATATCTTGGTATAACGCTAAATTTCAAAAAGCCTTGGCAGAAATAGAAGATCATTTTTCTAAGTATCGATTATCAGATGCTTTAATGATTATTTATAAATTAATCACTGATGATTTTTCTTCTTGGCTATTGGAAATTGTAAAACCTGCATATCAACAACAAATTGATGCAACTACTTTTAATGAAATCGTTGAAATTCTAGAAAATAATTTAAAAGTATTACATCCATTCATGCCCTTTTTAACAGAGGAAATATGGCATCATATTGCGCTTAGAACTCCAGATGAAGCTTTAATTATTGCCAATTATCCAGTTCAAAAAGACTTTGACAATGAAATCATTTTAAAATTTGATATGGCTTCAGCTATTATTTCTGGAATAAGAACGATAAGAAAAGATAAGAATATTCCTTTTAGAGATCCAATTAAATTATATGTAATTAATAGAGAAAATAATAACCATCAGTTTAATTCTTTAATCCGGAAATTAACCAATACATCAGCCATAGATGAAGTTTTAGAAAAGGTTGATGGAGTTTCTTTTAGAGTAAAATCTAATGAATATTTTGTACCTATTTCTGAGGAAAATATTGACGTAGATGCTGAGATTGAGAAATTAGAATCAGAGTTGAAAAGAGCAAAAGGCTTTCTATCAGGCATTCAAAAAAAATTATCAAATGAACGTTTTGTTCAAAATGCTCCCGACCAGGTTATTGTTCTTGAACGAAAGAAAGAATCTGATACATTATCAAAAATAAAGACAATATTAACCAGCCTCGATAGATTAAAATAATAGAATATATTTACAAACTACCTTTCAAGGGTTTAAATTTCCACTAAACATATGTTAATACTAAGGTTGTGGTGTTTTATTTATTGTTAAATATTCATTAATATTTTTGCATATTTCTGTTTTTTTTGTAATTTTATTATGAAATTAAAAAATAAATATTGTGAAAATTACCCCGAAACCATCGTGTGCTATCGCGTATTCCGTTCAACAATTAGGTGACAAATGGTCATTATTAATTTTGAGGGATTTAGTTATGCACAAAAAAACCAGATTTAAAGAACTAAGAGAATCTAAAGAGAAAATAGCTAGTAATATACTTGCTAATAGGTTGAAGTCTCTACTAATCAATGGTTTTATTGAAAAATTAGATCCTACAGGGACAAAGAAAAGTACCCAGTATATTGCTACAGAGAAAGGTATTGCTGCTTTTCCTATCATTATTGAATTGTATTTATTCTCTATAAATTTCATTGACGAAAATTTATTAAATGAGTCTCAAATGAGTATTAAAAAACAAATTATTTCCAATAGGTTATTGTTTGAAGATACTAGAAAAAGTGAATACATATTTTTTGTTAATGAACTAAAAGAAGAATTAAATAAATTCAAACTTTTAGCTCAACTTAACTAATTCATAGATAATTTTTTAAAAATTAGATAAGCGCCTCACATAGAATTGTTATGGGGTGCTTAGCTTTGCGTTTTGTACCATCATATATTTGATGTCGGCAACTAGTTCCAGATGCAACAATTTCTATGTCTTTTGAAATATTCCTTATTTTAGGGAAGAGAGTATCTTCACCTACTTGCATGCTAATTTTATAGTGTTCTTTTTCATAACCAAAAGAACCAGCCATACCGCAACATCCAGTATTCATAATTGTAGGTTTATAGTTTTTAGGAATATTCAACATTGAAAAAGTAGCATGAGTACTAGATAAGGCTTTTTGGTGGCAATGCCCATGAATTTTTATCAATTTTTCTTTAGAGGAAAATTGATTGCTTTTAATATTACCTCTATCAAATTCTCTTTGTAGAAACTCTTCTGTTGTAAATGTATGTTTAGATATTTTAGCAGCTGAGTTTTTGTCGTCGGCCAATCGTATATATTCATCTTTAAAAGTTAAAATAGCTGAGGGTTCTATACCAATCAGAGGAGTTTCTTCAGAAATTATTTCTTTAAAAATAGAAACATTTTTATTAGCTATAGCTTTAGCTTCTTTTAAAAACCCTTTTGAGATAAAACTTCTTCCACTTTCTTGATGCTTTACAAAGGTAGGATTATACCCAAGTCTTTTTAAAACAGTAATGGTGTCTATACCTATTTCAGTATCATAGAAATTAGTAAATTCATCACAAAAAACATATACAATTTTTTTACTGCTTGAATGTGTTTGCTTCTTATACCAAGATTTTAAAGTTTTAGGTGTCAATTTTGGAACACTTCTTTTTTGTGAAATACCCATTATAAATTTCGTTAAATAAGTATTTAACACCAAATTGGTGAGGCTAGGAACAAGACTTCCTATTTTATTATATTTTACATTATTCGCAAACATAGTATTTCTGAATGAATATCCATTTTCTTCTTGATATTGATAAAGAAATTCACTCTTTAGTGCTGCTACATCAACATTACTTGGGCATTCTGAAGCACAGGCCTTGCAACTTAAACAGAGATCGAAAACATCTTTAAGTTCTTGATGATTAAATTTATTTACCTGTTTAGAATTAGTCAAAAATTCTCGAAGTGTGTTCGCTCTTGCACGTGTAGAGTCTTTTTCATCTTTAGTAGCTCTATAACTTGGGCACATAGCTCCTCCTGCTGAAGGAGGTTTCCTACAGTCTCCAGATCCATTACACTTTTCAGCTAATTTCAGAATTCCTTGATTATCTGAAAAATCTTGAATTGTTTTAATTTCAGGCTCAATTCTATTGATTTCATATCGAAGATTTTTATCCATTGGAAAAGCATCTGTAATTTTTCCTTGGTTAAAAATATTATTTGGATCAAAAGCTTTTTTAATACGTTTTAGTAACTCATAATTATCATTCCCAATCATTAATGGAATGAATTCTGCACGAACAATACCGTCTCCATGTTCACCACTAAAAGAACCTCCATATTTTTTTACCAATTGTGCAGTTTCAGTAGTTATTTTTCTAAACAAAGAAACATCTTCAGATTTCTTCAAATTTAAGATTGGGCGTAAATGTAATTCACCAGCACCTGCATGAGCATAATACACAGCTTTTTGCTGATATTTATCCATTATTTCAGTAAATTCCTCAATGTATTTTGGAAGATCATTTAGATCAACTGCGGTATCTTCTATACATGCTACAGCTTTTTTATCACCAATAATATTTCCTAATAGTCCTAAACCAGCTTTACGCAGATCAAACATTCGTTTAATATTCTCACCCAATATTTTAGGATGATGATAACCAAAATTATGTTCTTTTAAATCTTCAATTAATTTATCCGCTTTTTTATGTGTAGCTTCTAGAGAATTTCCAGAAACTTCAAACATTAAAATTGCCTCAGGTTCTCCTTGGATGAAGAAACGATTTTTTGCTTGTTCACGATTATTTTTAGTACAATCTAAGATTACTTTATCCATCAATTCACAAGCATATAATTCATGATTCATGGCTAAAACCGTAGCTTTTAAGCTTTCATTGATACTTTTAAAATGAGAGGCAATGATGATACTTTCTTTAGGTTGTAAAGTATCTAATTGTAAGGTAATAGCTGTTGAAAATACTAAAGTTCCCTCGCTACCTGCTAATAATTTAGCTAAATTTAAAGTAGTTTCTTGTCCACCAAATAAATTTGAAGTTAATAATTCATCTATTGCATATCCAGTGTTTCTTCTATGAATACTTGGTTTTGGAAATTGATTTTTTATTTCTTGCTGAATTTTTTTTTGTGAAAGCTCATTAAAAATAGAAGAGTAAATGTTTCCTTCTAAAGTCTTTTGTTGAGCCTTTAATTTAAATTCCTCAGACGATATTTCTCCAAAGGAGGCAATTGATCCATCACTTAAAATTCCATCAATTTTTATGACTTTATCTCTAGTTACTCCATATTTAATTGAGGTGCTTCCTGAGGAGTTGTTTCCTACCATACCCCCAATCATACATCGATTAGATGTTGAAGTGTTTGGACCAAAAAAGAGTCCAAAAGGTTTTAAAAATAAATTTAGTTCGTCTCTAATAACTCCTGGTTCTACAACAATAGTTTTTTTAAGTTCATCAAAAGCGATAATATTAGTAAAATGCTTTGATACATCAACAATAATACCCTCACCAACACATTGCCCAGCTAAAGAAGTTCCAGCTGTTCTTGGAATTAAAGTAACTCCATTTGACGAAGCAAATTCAATTAAAACTTGAAGGTCATTATTGTCTTTTGGATATGCTACTGCTAAAGGTATCTTTCTGTAAACAGACGCATCTGTAGCATAAAGAGCTTTATGTAGATCATCATATACAATTGATCCTGCTAATTTATCCTCAATTCTTTTTAATTTACTATCATCAATCATATGTTATGTAAACATTTTTAATTTTTAAAAAGTGCCCTTATAAATATATTTTGGTTGTTTTATTTTTATAGAAATCATCAAAAAAATATTAATCAAAAATAAGTGTTTTGTGTCAGAAAAAAGTAAGTTTTGTTTTTAATATCTTTGTTAAAATCAAATTTAATTACCAAATGAAAAAAAATCTAATAACACTTTTGTTTTTAATATTTTCTATCTCTATGTTTTCGCAGGAGACGGATTTAAATTATTATATCCCCTCTGATCAAAATTACAACGATAAAATTCCTACTCCCAAGGATATTATTGGTCATGAAGTAGGTGAATGGCATATAACTCATGATAAACTCGTAGAGTATATGAAAGCATTAGCTAATTCATCAGATCGAATTTCTATTGAAGACAGAGGAAAAACATTTGAGGGGAGACCTTTATTATTACTTACCATTACTTCTCCAAGTAATCATACACGTATTGACGAAATAAGACAAAGACATATAGACGCTACGAATGATTCAGGTATCGATGTATCAAATGATCCTATTATTGTTTATCAGGGTTTCTCAATTCATGGAAATGAACCGAGTGGTTCTAATGCCTCTTTAGCAGCTGCATATTATTTAGCAGCCTCTTTAAGTTCAGAGACTGAAGATTTATTAAAAAACACAATAATTTTATTTGATCCGTCTTTAAATCCTGATGGCCTTCAACGATTTGCTTATTGGGCAAATACGAATAAAAGCAAAAACATAAATCCAGATCCAAATGATCGCGAGTATTTTGAGGTTTGGCCTAAAGGTAGAACAAATCATTATTGGTTTGATATGAATAGAGATTGGTTACCGGTACAATTACCAGAATCTCAAGCAAGAATTGTTTCATTTCACAAATGGTTGCCAAATATTTTAACAGATCATCACGAAATGGGCTCTAATTCTACCTTCTTCTTTCAACCCGGTATTCCAAGTAGAACACATCCATTAACTCCTCAGTTAAATCAAGATTTAACGAAACAAATTGCTAACTATCACGCTAGAGCATTTGATAAGATTGGATCTCAATATTATTCTGAAGAAAGTTTTGATGATTTTTATTATGGTAAAGGATCTACCTTTCCTGATATTAATGGAGGTATAGGGATTTTATTTGAGCAAGGAAGTTCAAGAGGCCACGCTCAAGAAACTTCTAATGGTATTTTAACATTTCCTTTTACAATTAGAAATCAATACACTGCAGCAATGTCAACTCTAGAAGCTGCTAAAAATATGCGTGTAAAGATTTTAAAATATCAACAAGATTTTTATAGGAAAGCAAGAAATGAATCTTCAAAGGCAAAGGCAATTATATTCGGAGATCACAAAGATGCAGCAAAAAGTTATCATTTAGCAGAAGTTTTAAGTAGACATCAAATAACACTTCACGAATTAAAGTCAGATATTACAGCTAACGGTAAACTGTTTAAAAAGGGATATAGTTATGTTGTTCCTATGAATCAAAAAAATCAACGTTTGGTTAAAGCAATGTTTGATGTTAGAAAAAGTTTTAAAGACAGTTTATTCTATGATGTCTCAGCTTGGACTTTTAATCATTCTTTTGGTGTAGATTATTCGGAGAATATATCTTTAAGTAATGCGGGTTCAAAAATTGAGAACTTAAGTATAAGAGATGGTGTTGTTACTGAAAATAGTTCTGTTGGATATCTTATGCCATGGAATGAATATTATACTCCAAAAGCGTTGAATGCTATTCTTAAAAAAGGTTTACGTGCGAAAGTTTCAATGAAAAATTTCAAAAATGGAGGAGTTTCTTATGACTATGGAACCATTCACATTCCTGTACAAAATCAAAAATTGAATCAACAAGAATTATTTGACTTTTTAAATAAAGTTGCTAAAGAGAGTCATTTAAAAATTGATGGAGTTTTCACAGGTTTGAACGATGGCATAGATTTAGGGAGTAATAATTTTAGGAATATTAAATTACCTAAAGTGGCAATGTTAGTAGGTAACGGAATAAATGTTAGTGATCCAGGTGAAATTTGGCATTTATTCGATCAACGATATGATATGCATGTTACAAAATTAGACATGATTTATTTCAATCGCATAGACATAAGTAAATACAATGTTATCATTGCACCAAATAGTCGCACATTAGACAAAACATCTATTGAAAAACTACAAAAATGGGTCCGTGATGGAGGTACCCTAATCGGTTATAGATCCGCAGCTAAATGGTTAAGCAAAAATAAATTCATTAACATTGAGTTTGAAAGTGCTAATCTAGATATAATAAATGATGTTTCTTTTGAGGCAAAATCATTAAAAAATGGAGCCCAAGTAATTGGGGGGGCAATTTTTGAGGCAAATATAGATCGTTCTCATCCTATTAATTTTGGGTATAAGAATAACAATATAGCTTTATTTAGAAATACTACTGTATTTATGAAAGCAGATAAGAAAAGTTATAACAATCCAATTCAATATACAAATAACCCTTTATTGAGTGGTTATATTTCTAAGGAAAATGAAAAAGTTATTAAAAACACAGTTCCTTTTAAAGTTCAAAGATTAGGTAGGGGAAGAGTTGTTGTATTTACTGACAACACAAATTTTAGAGCTTTTTGGTACGGTACCAATAAATTACTAATGAATGCAATTTTCTTTGGTGATAAAATGTAAATAAATTAATTGATTTTAAAAGTCATGATTTTTTTTATTTTAAGATTTCATGGCTTTTTATTTGTTACATTACAATTGTAACAAAATGAAATATTACATGTCTAATTAAAATATAGTTTAGATTTATATGAGTTTTTTTCGTGTATTATTAGCAATACTTTTTCCTCCTTTATCTGTTGTAGATAAAGGGTGTGGATCTTTTTTCATAATTTTTTTACTTACGCTTTGTGGATGGATTCCTGGAGTAATTGGAGCCTTAGTTATTTTAAATAACCCCAAAAATAAATATTAAAATTACCGGATTTGTTCTCCGTTTTTAATTACATCTGAAGTTTTAAGAAGCACAACATTACCTTCGTTGTTGTATACCCCTAAAATTAAACATTCACTTAAAAAATTTGCAATTTGCCTAGGTTTAAAATTAACTATAGCACTCACTTGTTTGTGAAGTAATTCTTCCTTAGAATAAAGGTCTGTAATTTGAGCACTTGATTTTTTAATGCCTATAGATCCAAAATCAATAATTAATTGATAGGCGGCTTTACGAGCTTTTGGAAAATCTTTAATTTCTATAATTGTTCCAATTCTTATATCTAAACTAAGAAATTCCTCAAATGATATTTCTTCTTTCATTAGTTGTTTTTTGTAGATATTTTCTTAACAACCCAAAGTGGTCCTATTAAAAGAAATTGTAAATCTTTTGCAAAAGAAGGTTTTTTCCCCTCAATATGATGTCCGTAAAATTGTCCTACCCATGCAACAATAAATATAATTAAAGAGCCATATAATAAGTTTATAGTTGAACCTAACCAAAAGTTACCTAAAATTGCTAAACTAATAAAGAAAAGCATTTGAATAAAATACCAAAATCCAAGACGTAAGTAAAATATTAAAATAAAAATTGAAATAACTGTTGCCCAATTTTCTATTAAAGGATTGTATAATTCAAATACATTTTCGAGAGTAGAAGACGGAATACTCATTAAAAGACCAATAACGCTAAAAAAAATAGCTGGTACACATAAATAATGAATAAGTTGATTTGTTGAATTCTGATGACTTACAGCATATTCATCAAACCATTGTTGAGCTGTTTTCATATTGTAAATAATTTAAATAAAGATAGTGATTTATTTTACTGATATCACTCGAAGAAATTACAGCTAAAAATGATTTTTGAATCTCTATTTTTGAATTCTCTTTAGTTTTTTTAAATTTTTTAATGAATTTTTGTTTTCTGGATTGATGGCCAAAGATTTTTTATAAAATTCTATAGCTTTTAGGGTATCTTTTTCTTTCTTAAAAGCATCACCCATGCTATCATAAACTAAAGATTTTTTTGGATACAGAGCGATATTTATTTTAAAGATTTCTTTAGCTTGTGAAATTTTATTAACTCTCATGTAGTTGTACCCCATTCTATTCAATCTGTATAAGTCAATAGTAAGATCTAGAGAATCATTTTGTTGAATCTTAATGTATGCATTTAGGGCTTTTGTATATTCTTCATTTTTGAAATATTCAAAAGCTGTCTTTTCTCCTTGAGATAGTTTTTTAAAATAAAACTTTTCACCTTTATGCTCTCTTTTTTCTTCTAGCTCTATAAATATCTCAGGTATTGAAATAAAAATTAATTTCTCATTCATTTCTTTAACATAAAATGAACTATCATTGACTTTAATTGGAGTTAAATTCTTACCTCTCCAGGTTAATTTTAAAATATCATCTATAAAATAGACTTCTATTGACTCATTTGAATTAAACAGGTATTTTCCTTTTGAAATACTCATAAATTCTTGAGTGTTTCTAGAATTATTACAAGAAATAAACAAACAAAGGCAAGTTATGTAAAGGAAATATTTCATTCACTCTGATATTTTAATTAAAAATAAACTTCTTAGTTGTACTAGCAATAGGTAGATATTTTTTGTTTTTGTTACAAAGTTTTACTAAAAAAAAGTGAGTTATTGTGTTCTAATTTAGATAAGCTTTTTATTGACTAACCTTTGTAAAACGGTAATTTTATTATCGTTGCAGGAATTTGCTTTTTTCGTACTTGAATAAAAATTTTATTTCCTGGTTTTGAAATTTCTTTAGGTACATATCCCATTCCAATTCCTTTATTTAGAGAGGGACTCATAGTCCCAGAGGTAACCACACCAATTTGTTTTCCTTCAGCATCTACAATAGCGTAGTCATGCCTTGGGACACCCCTTTCAGTGAGTTCAAAGGCAACTAGTTTTTTTGTAATACCGTTATCTTTTTGAGTTTTTAAATTAGTTGAATTTACGAAGTCTTTAGTAAATTTAGTAATCCATCCTAAACCTGCTTCTATAGGTGATGTACTATCATTAATATCATTTCCATACAAACAATACCCCATTTCTAATCGAAGTGTATCTCTGGCAGCTAGGCCAATTGGTTTAATGCCATAAGAAGCACCAGCTTCAAATACTTGTTTCCATAATTGTTCTACTTGATCATTTTTTACATAAATTTCAAATCCACCGGAACCTGTGTAGCCTGTTGCTGAAATAATAACATGTTCAATACCTGCGAAATCACCAATTTTAAATTTATAAAACGGAATTTCAGACAAATTAACTGAGGTTAAAGCCTGCATAGCTTCAATCGCTTTGGGTCCTTGAATGGCTAATAAAGAATAATTATCAGAAATATTTTTTAATTCTGCACCAATATTTTTGTTGTATTTTTCAATCCAGTTCCAATCTTTTTCAATGTTAGACGCATTTACAACAAGAAGGTATGTTTGTTCTTTTATTCTGTAACAAATTAAGTCATCAACTATTCCGCCTTCATCATTTGGGAAACAAGAATATTGAGCATCACCAATTGCTAATTTTGACACATCATTTGAGGTTACTTTTTGAAGTAAAGTAAGTGCTTCTTTACCTTCTACTAAAAACTCACCCATATGACTAACATCAAAAACACCAACAGCACTTCTAACAGTTAAATGCTCTGCTGTTACTCCCTCATATTGGACAGGCATATTGTATCCTGCAAATGGAACCATTTTTGCCCCTAAAGATTCGTGAATGTGAGATAGTGCTGTATTTTTCATTAATGTAAAATTTGTAATGCTGTAAAATTATTAATTAATATTCAATTAAAAAGATTTAATATGACTTGTTTTCTACTTCAATATAAAAGTTATTGTCTACTGAAAAGGTATTGATTTTATTATCTGATGAAAGCTTTTTCCATCGACTAGTGGGTCTTATCCATTGCGAGGTAGAATTAATGAATACGGTTACTGGAATTGAAAAGCCATCTACTACATTAGACCATCTGTATGATAATTTGTTATTTTCTAATTTATAGTCTAAAGTAGGAATTTTGATAGTTCTTAAATATTGTTCAAAAAAGGGTTTCAAATCAACTTTAAAATACTTATCAATGTAGTCTTCTATCTGTTGTGTTGTTACAGTTTGGTGATAAAAATCTTTATTTAGTCCTACTAATATAGAACGCCATTTTTCGTCATTATTTATAATTTGACGCAGTGTATGCAACATATTAGCACCTTTATAATACATATCACCAGAGCCACTATTATTTACATTATAATTTCCAATAATTGGTTTGTCATTTAGAATTTTTTTTCGTGTTCCTGTTACATATGCATTACTAGCCTCTGTTCCAAAATGATAGTCTAAAAATAAATTTTCTGAATAAGCAGTAAAGCTCTCATGAATCCACATATCTGCGACGTCTACATTGGTAATGTTATTTGCAAACCACTCATGACCACTTTCATGAACGATAATAAAGTCAAATTTTAAACCCCAACCCGTTCCACTTAAATCGATTCCTTTGTAACCATTTTGATAACCATTACCGTAGGTTACTGAACTTTGATGTTCCATACCTAAATACGGTACTTCTACCAATTTATAACTATCTTCATAAAATGGATAGGGTCCAAACCAATACTCAAATGCTTCTAAAGTTCTAGAGACTTCTTTGAATTGTTTTTTTGCCTTTTCAAGGTTGTAAGATAATACGTAATAATCACAATCTAACACTCCTTTTTTTCCTTTGTATTTTTCTGAAAAATGAACATAATCACCAATATTTATATTAACACCATAGTTATTAATTGGATGAACTACTTTCCAAGAAAATGTATTTGTTTTATTAGTGTTTTCTTTAGTTTGAATGAGTCTACCATTTGCAACACTTATTAGATGTTTTGGAGCTGTAATACTTAACTCAATACCTTGGTCTGGTTCATCGTACATATGGTCTTTAGATGGCCACCATATGCTAGAGCCACCTCCTTGACAAGAAGTTGCGATAAAATCAGTTCCATTGTTATCTTTCTCCCAAGTAAAACCATCATCCCATGGAGGATTATTGTTAATTTTTGGAGCACCTTTAAAATGAATTGTAATTTTATTTATTACTCCTATCTTTTGATGTTTTTTTAACTGAATATAATACACATTGCCATCCCTGTTATAGTTCAAGTTTGTGTTATTTTCTAGTACAGATGTAATTTCCATTGGGGGTTGTAAATCAATTTGCATGAGCTGATTTTGACTCAACACTTCATAACGGATGACATTACTCCCCTCAATACTTTTTGAGGATGGAGATACCTTAAAGTCTAAACTATAGTGAAGTAAATCCCACCAGACTCTCTCGGGAGTTATACTGCCTCTTAATGTATCTTGTTTAGAAAAATTAGATTGTTGTGCTAAACCATTACAAAAAGTTACACAAATTAAAAGTAAGGAGATACATCTCTTCATAAATATTGTGAATTATATACAGTGCTAAGTTAATTAAAAATGAATAGTTTTGTCTTGTGCTAAAATAACTTCAAGTAGTTTGAATTTAGTGCATTACATTACTTAATTTTTTCAAATAATCTAAATACTAATGAGTATAGAACAACCAAACAATCCACTTCACGGAATAAAATTAGCCACGATGTTAGAGCAATTATATTTAGAGTATGGATGGGAAGAATTGGGTGATATTTTAAATATAAATGCTTTAAAGAACAATCCTACTTATAAATCTAGTTTAAAGTTTTTAAGAACTACTCCTTGGGCTAGAGCTAAAGTTGAAAAACTATATTTAAAAACAATGATAGATTAGCTTGATATAATTTCCAAAACAAGTTCTTTTGTTAGTGGTTTACCATTGGCAATTTCTTTTACTTTTTCAAAAGTATAAACAAAACTACAGCCTTCTTTATAATGAGAACAACCGTATGCATTTTTACCTCTCATTACAGTTCCCTTTTTACATTTTGGACAACAAATGATTGAGGTTGACGGTGTTGAAATTTTCTTTGGTTCCAGCTTGTATTTAAATGCTTGATCAAAACGAATTAACCCATCAACTTTTCCACGTTCAGTTTTAAATCCTTTTAAATTGGTGGTCGATTTTTTATCTAATAATCTATGTAGTTGATTTTCTGAAATCTTTTTATCTAAAAATTGAAAAGGCATTACAAAGTCACAAGAATTATTGTAATTAGAGCATCCAAAAGCTTTTGACCCCTTTAATAACTGTCCTGTATCGCATTTCGGACATTTTTTACCTGTAACTTGTTTTTTTGAAACTGACTTTTTTTGTAGTGGTTTTTTATTGATTTGAGCATGAGAGATTCTGACATTACTTTTTTTAGAACGAACCTCATACACCAACTCATCAACCATTTTCTTCATGTTATTGATGAAAGTTCCAGCTTTAAACTCACCGCGTTCAATTTCTTTCAAACGCTTTTCCCATCGTCCAGTTAATTCAGCAGATTTTAACAATTCATTATCAATTATATTTATTAGATCAATTCCTGTCTGTGTAGGAAGTACCAACTTCTTTTTTCTTTCTATATATTTTCTTCTGAACAAGGTTTCTATGATACTTGCTCTAGTAGAAGGTCTCCCAATACCGTTTTCTTTCATTAGTTCTCGCATTTCATCATCATCTACTTGTTTTCCGGCGGTTTCCATCGCTCTTAATAAACTTGCTTCGCTAAAGTTTCTTGGTGGTTTTGTTTCTTTTTCTATAAATGAAGGTTCGTGAGCTCCCTTTTCACTCTTTACAAATGTGGGTAATATTGATTGTGTATTTAGTTCTTTTTTTATGGTATTCTCCTCTTTTTCAAAAACAATTCGCCAGCCTTTAGTTAAGATTTCTTTTCCGGTTGTTTTAAATGGAACTTCAGCTGCTTTAGCTAGAACAGCTGTATTAGCAACCTCTGAATCTGGGTAAAATACTCCAATAAATCTTCGAGTTATGATATCATATACTTGTTGTTGATTGTATTGTAAATTTCCTTGAATTCCTGTAGGAATGATAGCATGGTGATCTGTGACTTTTTTATCATCAAATACACGTTTAGATTTTCTTATTTTACTTCCCAATAGCTCTTTTGTTAGATGACTGTAATTAGTGAGCTTAGCTAGAATCCCTGAAATTTTAGGATATATATCATTAGGTAAAAAAGTAGTATCAACTCTGGGGTAGGTAACTACTTTCATTTCGTATAACTTTTGAACTATTTTTAAAGTTTCATCTGCAGAAAAACTAAATTTATTATTGCAATACACTTGTAGGCCAGTTAAATCAAATAATTTTGGTGCGTATTCTTTTCCTTTCTTTTTTGTAACTGAAACAATTTCGAAATCAGATTTTTTTACTTTATCTGCTAATACTTGTCCTTCTTCTTTTTTAAGAAAACGACCCTCTTCGTAATTGAAAAGTGTATTTCTATAACTAGTTTGAAGTTCCCAATACAGTTGAGGTTTAAAATTAGTAATTTCCTTAAAACGATTTACCAACATGGCCAGGGTGGGAGTTTGAACTCTTCCAACAGACAAAACTTGCTTGTAACCTCCGTATTTTACAGTATATAAACGTGTAGCATTTAACCCCAGAAGCCAATCACCAATTGCCCTTGAAAAACCTGCATAGTATAAATTATCATAGTGTTCTGAAGGTTTCAAATTTTTAAACCCCTCGTTTATGGCTTCTTGAGTAAGTGATGAAATCCACAAACGTTTTACTTTTCCTTTATAGCCACATTGATTAATTACCCAACGCTGAATGAGTTCTCCCTCTGTTCCAGCATCCCCACAATTGATGACAACGGTTGCTTTTTCAAACAAAGTTTTTATAATACTGAATTGTTTTTTTATTCCAGAATCATTAGTAACTTTTGTAGTAAAGCGTTCTGGCAGCATGGGTAAATTATTTAAATCCCAGCTTTTCCAATGAGGTTTATAATCTTTGGGTTCTAACAAAGTGCATAAATGACCAAAGGTATAGGTAACAGCATAGCCGTTTCCCTCATAATACCCGTCTTTTTTTGTGTTAGCTCCTAATATTATTGCAATTTCTCTAGCTACACTAGGTTTTTCAGCAATACAAACGTTCATCTATGGAATTAATAAATTTTGATTAATTGTACAGTCAAAATAATTTAAAAAATCACTTTTTCAAATGCCAATCTTTTTGCATTGTATTCAGTGAAGATAATACCGCAATATACATAACCTAATTTTTTTACTAAATATTGCATTTCATGATTGTCTTCATGGGTATCTATCTTTAAACTTCTAATATGTTGTTTATTTAATTGTTGATGGAACTCATTTAGTATAAATGAGGCTATTCCTTTGTTTCTGTGGTTTTTATCTATAGCCAATCTATGGATTACACCATACTTTTCAGACTCTTTAATTTTCCATTTCCCATCAATAACTTTATAAGTTGG
Source organism: uncultured Flavobacterium sp. (assembly GCA_913061465.1). GTDB lineage: Bacteria > Bacteroidota > Bacteroidia > Flavobacteriales > Flavobacteriaceae > Polaribacter. Next base: position 2,648 of record CAJXSU010000033.1, on the reverse strand, counting down.
CTCAGGGCGGATACTAAACATAGATGTAGCGATTACCTCATTCACATCATTTATAAGCACATAACTTTCGTTTTTAGTAATATCTTTCTCTATTTGTGCTTGATTTGGATACCCATTCTGCCATTGATCTATTTCTTGAGATTTTAGATACACTTTTGCATCATTGATAATCTGCAAAATATTGTGGATGTTTGAACTAGTAGAATGATGTAATCTCATAAATTTATTTACAAAAATAAAAGTAATAAGATTAGTGTCTAAAATTCAATATTTTTTTGATTTTTTACAAGATCTTCAAAAGTTTCTCTTTCTCTAATTAAATAATCATCATTATTGTATAACATTACTTCTGCGGGTCTATATCTAGAATTGTAATTTGATGCCATAGAAAAACAATAGGCACCAGCATTTTCAAAACACAAGATATCACTTTCCGAAATTTCACTTATCCGTCGGTTAGAACCAAAGGTGTCTGTTTCACATATATATCCAACCACAGAATAATATCTATCCCTTCCATTAGGGTTTGATATGTTTGTAATATGATGATAAGAGTCATACATCATAGGTCGTATGAAGTGGTTAAATCCACTATCTATACCAGCAAAAACAGTAGAAGTAGTTTGTTTTACAACATTTACTTTAGCTAAAAAGTATCCAGCTCTAGAAACTAAAAATTTTCCTGGCTCAAACATTAAGGTAACTTTTTTACCAAAATCTTTACAAAAAGAATTAAACCTTTCAGAAAGCTGAAGACCAAGTTGTTCTATGTCAGTAGAAATATCACCTTCTTTGTAAGGAACTTTAAAGCCACTTCCAAAATCAATAAAATCAATAGTTTTAAATTTTTTAGCCACATCAAATAAAATTTCTGTTGCCCGTAAAAAGGTGTCAATATCTAAGATATCTGATCCTGTGTGCATATGAATTCCATTTATATGCATCCCTGTATTTTTAACAACTCTTTTAATATGTGGCACTTGGTGAACAGAAATTCCAAATTTTGAATCTATATGTCCAACAGAAATTTTACTGTTTCCACCTGCCATAATATGAGGATTAATTCTAATACAAACTGGTATTTCAGGGTGTCTTTGACCAAATAACTCTAAAATTGAAAGGTTATCGATATTAATTTGAACTCCTTTTTTAGCAACATTTTCTATTTCTTCTAAAGAAACACCATTGGGTGTGTAAATAATTTTTTCAGGAGCTACACCAACAGATAAAGCTAGGCTTACTTCCTGAATAGACACGGTATCTAGACCTGCTCCAAGATTTTTGAAAAAACGTAATATATTTATATTTGACAACGCTTTTACGGCATAATTTAATTGTAATTGTCCTACTTTTTCAAAAGCATCTGTAATTCTTTTGTATTGAGAGGCAATAATATCAGTATCATACACATACAACGGACTACCGTATTTATTGGCTAAATCTAATAAATATTCTTTATTCATTTTGTTTAATTTAAAACCAAAATTATAACAATAAATTTTTTAAAAAGTATTTGTTTAAAAATACAACATATTGTTTTATTCTGTGGAATATTTACGGTTCGTATGAGTGAAAAATCTGTTAATAACTAATGTACTTGACCATTTTAATTTTTGATGAGAAATCCTATTTTAGCAAGGCTACAAATTAGTAGAAAGAATTTATGACGCAAGAGACTAAGTATACAGAAGATAATATCCGCTCATTAGATTGGAAAGAACATATTAGAATGAGACCTGGTATGTATATTGGTAAATTAGGTGATGGATCTTCTCCAGATGATGGAATTTATATTTTAGTTAAAGAAGTATTAGATAACTCTATTGATGAGTATGTGATGGGGGCTGGAAAGACTATTGAAATCTCTATTCAAGGTAGTAAAGTTTCAGTTAGAGATTATGGTCGAGGAATTCCATTGGGCAAAGTTGTTGATGTAGTTTCTAAGATGAATACCGGTGGAAAGTATGATTCTAAAGCGTTTAAAAAATCTGTGGGTTTAAATGGAGTAGGAACCAAGGCAGTTAACGCATTGTCCTCTTTTTTTAGAGTAGAATCTAATAGAGACAATAAATCTGCTTCAGCTGAATTTGAGCAAGGTAATTTAATAAATAAAGAATTATTAGAGGAATCCTCCAGAAGAAAAGGTACAAAAGTATCTTTTATTCCAGATGAAGTCATTTTTAAAAATTATAAATTTAGGAGTGAGTATGTTGCTAAAATGCTAAAAAATTACGTTTATCTTAATCCAGGATTGACTATTATTTTTAATGGCGAAAAATTCTTCTCAGAAAATGGATTGAAAGATCTGTTGGAGGATAACAATAATAAGGATGATATGCTATATCCAATCATTCATTTGAAGGGAAATGATATAGAAGTAGCCATTACACACAGCAAAACACAATATTCTGAAGAATATCATTCTTTTGTTAACGGGCAGCACACGACACAAGGAGGAACACATCAATCTGCCTTTAGAGAGTCGTTAGTTAGAACTATAAGAGAATTTTATGGTAAAAACTTCGAAGCATCAGATATTAGAAAATCTATTATATCGGCTATTGCTATTAAAGTAATGGAACCAGTTTTTGAAAGTCAGACCAAAACAAAATTAGGTTCTACAGAGATGGGAGGAGGGCTGCCAACGG
>CAJXSU010000032.1 GCA_913061465.1 uncultured Flavobacterium sp. | reverse complement strand
GAGTTACAGGTATTCTTTTATTTGGAATTTTATTAATGCTCTCTATTAAACTTTATAAGAAAATCCGAGAAAATAAAAGTTAGTTTTTTTAATGCTTCGCTATAATTAGTTGTATGTTTGAAGTAAATTAAAAAACTAAAGAATGAAAAATTTTATTTATTTATTTATTGCTATTATTAGTTTAACATCTTGTTCAAATAATGATGACGATGACAGTACTTCACCTTCAATTGACCCAGTTATTGGTGAATGGGAACAGGTTTCATTTAGTGTTGATGGTGTAGTTACTCCAGCTAATTGTGATGAAAATGATGTTTTTGAATTTTTTGAGGACGGAACCTATACTTTGGATGCATATGATGAAATAACCACAGGTGGTGATTGCTTTGTTACAAACTTCCAAGGCATATGGTCAAATACAGAAGGTGTTTATTATTTAAGTATAACACCTGGAGGCCCACTAACAGCTGAAGGGACTTTCTCTTCAAACAACACTGTTGTGAATTTCACTGTTGAACAAGGGGGAACTGTTTATGTTATTACGTGTAACAGAACATAATTACATCAAAATACTGGTGTTATAAAAAGACCAGTATTTTTTTTTATAATTTCATACTTTGTTCAAACGGAATACGATTTACAATACTTCTTCCCAAAGTAACCTCATCTGCATATTCTAGTTCGTCACCAACAGATATACCACGAGAAATAGTAGAGGTAGTTACCTCATACTGTTCTATTTGTTTGAATATATAAAAGTTAGTTGTATCACCTTCCATAGTTGAACTCAATGCAAAAATTAATTCTTTAATTTCATTATTTTTTACTTTTTCTATCAAACTTTCTATCTCTAAGTTTTGAGGACCTATACCTTCAATAGGTGAAATTTTACCTCCTAAAACATGATACAAACCTCTAAATTGAGAGGTGTTTTCAATGGCCATAACATCCCGTATATCTTCAACAACACAAACAATGGTTGAGTCTCTTTTGGGGTTATTACATATTTCACATAATATAGTATCAGATATATTATGACACTTCTCACAAGTTTTAACTTCTGTCCTTAAGACCTTAAGAGATTCTGTTAGGTAATTGGTGTTTTCAGTAGGCTGTTTTAATAAGTGTAATACTAAACGTAACGCAGTTCTTTTACCAATACCTGGCAGACGTGCTACTTCATTAACTGCATTTTCAAGAAGTTTTGATGAAAATTCCATGGAAGTAAAATTACACATTATGAATGACGAATTCATAAAAAACTGAAAAGATAATCGTATAATTTATGTTTTTAGTCTTTTGATAATTTTCTACTTTCTAAAAACTAAAAAACATATATTCGTATTCATTAACAGAATTAGTATAACAATGAAACCTTTACATATATTACTCTTAATTGTTGGATATTTTAGTGTATTACTAATTATTTCATTTATTACAGGTAGAAAGGCAAACAACAATACATTTTTTAAAGCTAATAATTCATCTCCATGGTATTTAGTAGCATTTGGTATGATAGGTGCCTCTCTATCAGGCGTCACCTTTATTTCAGTACCTGGCTGGGTAGAAAATCAAAGTATGAGCTACATGCAAATGGTATTTGGCTATATTTTAGGATATGCTGTCATTGGATTAGTTTTACTACCTCTATATTATCGATTAAATCTAACCTCTATTTATACCTATCTAGAAGATAGGTTTGGGAGATACTCCTACAAAACAGGAGCTTCATTTTTTTTATTGTCTAGGACTATTGGTGCAGCATTTCGTTTATTTTTAGTTGCTAATGTATTACAATTACTGTTATTTGATGAATTCGGAATTCCATTTTGGCTAACTGTTACCATTACTATTTTATTAATTTGGTTGTATACTTTTAAAGGGGGGATTAAAACTATAGTATGGACTGATACGCTACAAACATTGTTTATGCTTATTGCAGTTGGTGTTTGTATTTATACCATTTCAGATGAAATGAATATTTCAAATATATTTAATTATGTTTCTGACAGTGAACTATCTAAAACCTTCTTTTTTGAAGATTATAAAGCTGGAAATTATTTCTGGAAACGCTTCTTCTCTGGAGCTTTCATAGCCATTGTAATGACAGGTTTAGACCAAGATATGATGCAAAAGAATCTAAGCTGTAAAAACTTAAAAGATGCACAAAAAAACATGTTTTGGTTTACCATTGTTTTGGTTATTGTTAATTTTTTCTTTTTGGCATTAGGAGTTTTATTAACAGATTATGCTCAACGAAATGGAATCAATGCTCATAAAGATGAACTCTTTCCAATTATTGCCACAAAAGGATCTTTAGGTTTGACTACTGCAATGTTTTTCCTCTTAGGACTAATAGCTGCAGCCTACTCTAGTGCAGATTCAGCTTTGACTTCATTAACCACATCATTTAGTATAGATATATTAGAGATAGACAAGAAAAAAAATACTCAAAAGCAAGAAAATATTAGAAAAAAAATACATGTTCTATTCTCAGTTATACTTATTGCTGTTATTCTAATTTTTAAGTATTTTATTGCAGATGAAAGTGTTATTGCAAAAATATTCACATTTGCAGGGTACACTTATGGCCCATTATTAGGATTATATTCTTTTGGATTATTCACAAAATTTAAAGTTAAAGATAAAGCTGTCCCATTCATTTGTATTATAGCACCAATACTAACACTATTGACCAATTATATAACAATAAATTATTTTGAATTTGATTTTGAATTCTTTGTTCTAGTAGTAAATGGAGCCTTCACATTTTTTGGGTTAATTTTATTTAAAAAACACCATGATGATTAATGCTTTAGAATTAGTTTCAATATCAGATTTTGCACTTTCCATGGTTTGTCTTTTTCTAGCTGGATTAACACTAGGAAATGGAAAAACTAATAAATCTCCTGATAAATTTCTTGGTTATTTTATTTTATTTGTTGGCCTATCTGCTTTTATGGGTGGAATAAATCACGGTTTTTTTGAATCTTTAAATCAAAGTTATTACCCAAGACTCTTAACCTACGTATTTGCTGCAGCTGGAACTTTCTTTATTTTTAGCTACACCATTAAAGTATTTACTAAAGGTAAAATTTTCAATATTTTGAATATTGTTAGTTATATTCAGTTTATTGGTTTTGTATTAGCTTCTTTTTATATTGATAATTTCATATTAGTAATTGGTAATTATGCGCCAATTTTATTGTTCTTTTTTATGATGAATCTTATCAATTTCAAAAAAGGAAAAAAAGAAAAGTATTTTACATTTTTCTGTATAGTCATGAACATTGGGACATTTATTCAAGTAGCCAAAATAAACATATCTGAAATCATCAATAATAGTACTTTATTTCATGTCATTGTTTTATTTGGATACATCATTATGTATTTTGGAATTAAACAAAAAAGATCTTCAAAAACTTAATTTTTTTAAGTTTATTTTCTTTTGATTTTTAAAATCCTTTGTATTTTTACCTTCATAACTATTATCTAATGTCAAAAGATCTAAGTAATTACAGAAAATCTTACGAAAAACAAGAGTTGCTGGAGAGCAATTGCCCTAAAAATCCTTTAGAATTATTTCAAAAATGGTTTTTAAATGCAGATCTGTCCGACACTGTAGAGGAAACAAACGCCGTATCTCTTAGTACAATTGGTAAAGACGGATATCCTAAAAGTAGGATTGTGCTTCTTAAGAAATACACTCAGAAAGGATTTATTTTCTACACCAATTATAATTCAGAAAAAGGAAAAGCAATTCAAGAAAATAATCAAGTCTGTCTCTCTTTTTTTTGGCCAGGACTTGAACAACAAATTATCATTAAAGGGAACGTAGAAAAATTACAAGAAAATTTATCTGATGGGTATTTTAAATCTAGACCAACAGGAAGTCAACTTGGTGCTTGGGCATCTAACCAAAGTAAAGTAATTGAGTCTAGAGAGGTTTTAGAAAAAAACCTTCAAAAATTTCAAAAAAAATTTGAAGGAAAAGAAATAACCAGACCTCCTCATTGGGGTGGTTTTATGGTAAAGCCAATATCTATAGAATTTTGGCAAGGAAGACCCAATAGAATGCACGATAGAATTCTCTACTCACTAAAAGAGGATTTATCATGGGAAATTGAGAGATTAGAACCTTAATTATTTAAGTTTACATTATTACAATAGTAATTTTGTATTTTAGTATTCTATGATAAAGAAGGTTTTGGATTTCATAAACAATATTAAATAATAATAATCTTGCCTTAAGCTTAAAATGTGAAAGATTAATCGATGAAAACATTATACATTGTTAGACATGCAAAATCATCTTGGGAATATCAAGGTGTCAACGACATTGATAGACCCTTAAAAAAAAGAGGAATTAAAGATGCTCATCTAATATCTAAATTTCTATCTAAAAAAATTAATAAACCTGATGTGTTTATTTCAAGTGTAGCCATCAGAGCACTTCACACCAGTGTTATATTCTGTCAAAGTTTCAACTATCCTCTTTCAAATCTTAAAATCAAAAAAGAACTGTATAACTTCAGTGATGGATATCTCGTAAAAACTGTCAGAGCTCTTGACAATAGTTTTGATTCAGCTATAATTTTTAGTCATGACCATGGCATTAACACTTTTGTTAACAAATTTGGAAGTAAACCAATTAACCATGTAAGCACTAGTGGTGTAATTGGCATTCAATTTGACGAAAAAAACTGGAAAGACATAAAAAAAGGAATCACCATACTAGTTGAATTTCCTAAAAACCATAAATAGAAAAATATAGGGTAACCTATTCTCTTTTTTTAAAATTTACTCAAGACCCTTTATAGATAAATTACTCTCATTTAAAAATAATTTTACAGAAGCAATAAACTGACTATCACCTTCCATAAAATTAGTAGACATTTCAAGGTAACTTAAAAAAGAGATCTTACCAGACAACCTCATGTAATCTTTCTCAGTGGTTAAAAGTAATTTCTTTTCTGAGGTTATTGCAGCATACTTAGTTATCATAATATCAATTTCTTTTGAAGAAAAATGATGATGGTCTGAATATATTAGATGATGAACCTTATTCGCCTTAGCTTTTATGAATGAAGCTAATGGTGCTGGGTTGGCAATACCAGTAACTAGTAATATTTCATAATCACTCAAAGATTCTAAAGGAATATTAAGGAAGCCTGAAGTTGAGTTATAATATTTAATATTAGAAAAAAAGACATGCTGTTGTTGGGTTGCTTTTAATTTTATTTTTATGTCTTGTTGTTTTTCTGATGAAAGGTCTACAGGACATTTGGTCACTACAATAATATGTGCTCTTTTTGCTCCTTTTATATTTTCTCTTAGATTCCCAGTAGGCAATAAAAAATCATCTGTATATAAATCATCATACTTGGTTAATAAAATATAGCAATCTGCCTTTACTTTTCTGTGTTGAAATGCATCGTCCAACAAAACAATATCTAGAGGTTGTTTTTGCTGAAGCTCTTGAATACCATTTGCACGATTTTCGTCAACCGCAACAAGAATCTTTGGAAATTTTTTAAAATATTGTAGAGGCTCATCACCAACATCTTCAGATGTATGAGTGTTTTCTAACTTAATAAAACCCTTGGTTCTTCTACTATAACCTCTACTTAACACTCCTACTTTATATTTTTTTTGTAAAAACCTGATTAAGTATTCTATCTGAGGAGTCTTTCCAGTTCCTCCAACACTTAAATTTCCGACAGCGATGATTGGAATATTAAAAGTTTTAGATTTAAAGATACCTACATCATAAAAATAATTACGAAAGCGTGTAACTAAATCATATAATAGAGAAATTGGAAATAATAAAAATCGAAGTATACTCACAAATTATTTTTTAAATGATAAACCTTGAAAATGTGATATTAGTACGAAAATACAATAAAATTTTTCTTCTATTTTTAATCTAGCTAACAGAAAAAAAGTAAGAGAAGTATTTCATATAATTTTAATTAAAATAGTAACTTTGAGAATGATATTTAAACTATCGTATGTTTACCAAAGAATTTTATTTTAGAAAATAAAATTTTTAATGGAAAGTCCTTAATAAATAAAGATAAATATGACCATAAAAAACATAAGTGACTATTTAGAAGAAATTGCTCCATTAAACCAAGCAGAAGATTTTGATAATGTGGGTTTATTAATCGGTAATGAAACTACTGAAGTTGAGGGAATTCTGGTAACTTTAGATACTTTAGAAGAAACAGTCGATGAAGCTATTAAAAAAAAATGCAACTTAATTGTAAGTTTTCATCCTATAATATTTAGTGGTTTGAAAAAGATTAATGGAAACTCATACGTTGAAAAAGTAGTCTTGAAGGCCATACAAAATAATATTGCTATTTATGCTACTCATACTGCATTAGACAATAGTAAAGTTGGTGTAAGTTCAAAAATGTGTGAGAAATTAGGATTAATAAACTATAACATATTACTCCCTAAAGAGGATGGCAATACTGGGATGGGTATGATCGGAGATTTACCTAAACCCATGCAAGAGGAAGATTTTTTAAAGTTTACTAAGAAAACTTTTAAAACGAATGGAATTCGTTTTTCTAATACAACAGGGAATTTAGTGAACAAAGTAGCAGTTCTGGGTGGATCAGGCAGTTTTGCCATTGCTGATGCAATACACAAAAAAGCAGATGTTTATATCAGTGCAGATTTTAAGTATCACGATTTTTTTAAAGCTGAAGGAAAAATCTTATTAATCGATGTTGGACATTATGAAAGTGAACAGTTTACAAAAAACCTTTTGGTTGAGTATCTTACAAAAAAATTCACTAGTTTTGCAATCATTTTATCAGAAAAAAGTACAAATCCAATTTATTATTTATAAACATGGCAAAGAAGAAAGAAGTTACTGTAGAAGAAAAGTTAAGAGCACTCTATGACTTACAATTAATTGATTCTAGAATAGATGAAATAAGAAATGTAAGAGGTGAATTACCATTAGAGGTTGAGGATTTACAAGATGAAGTAACAGGTTTAAATACTAGAGTATCTAATTTATCTGAAGATGTTTCAAACTTAGAGACAGACATCAATAACAAGAAACTAGCCATTGAGGAATCAATTACACTAATGAAAAAATATGAAGAGCAACAAAAAAATGTTAGAAATAACAGAGAATTTGACTCTTTGGCAAAGGAAACTGAATATCAAGAATTAGAAATTCAATTATCTGAAAAACGCATTAAAGAATTTCAAGCTAAAATTGAACAAAAAAACGAAGTTATATCCACAACTAAAGAAAAGCTAGACAAACAACAAGTTCACTTAGATCATAAAAAAGCAGAATTAAATTCTATCTTAAAAGAAACTGAAAAAGAAGAAACATTATTATTAGATAAATCAAAAGAGTTTTCAGCTTCGATTGACAATCACTTGTTAACTGCGTATACAAGAATTAGAAATAAAGTAAAAAATGGACTAGCAGTTGTATCTATTGAACGTGGTGCTTCTGGTGGGTCTTTCTTTACTATTCCTCCCCAAATTCAATTAGAGATTGCCAACAGAAAAAAAATCACAATCGATGAACATAGTGGAAGAATTTTAATTGATGCTGATTTAGCAGCAGAGGAAAAAGAAAAAATCGATAGCCTTTTTGCTTAAATCAATTTTAAAATAAAAAAAACTCAGACTAAAATCTGAGTTTTTTTTATTAATAATCTAGTGATCTTAAATAAGCTAATTTATCTTTCCAAACCTTTAATCCGTTCTTATAAGTATTTAAATTTTTATGAACGTTTTTTACCATAGGGTTATCATCCGAGGCATTAGAGAAAAAACTTAAATTATTTTCTAATTGTTGAATTTCACGAATTGATTCATCAATTTTTTTTCTAACAAATACTAGTTCAGAATCTAATTTTCTATTATCATTATTTGCAAGATATCCATTTATAATATTTTTAAATTTCAATAAAACAATTTCATTTTTGTCTAAAGCAAGTTTTGATAATAGGCTATCTATAAATCTATTAAATTGGAGATCAACAGCTTTTGATTCTCTAGGAGTACTTCCAAACTGATTCCAACTATCCATTAAGATTGTTAAAGAATCTTTAGTTGTGTAATCTTCAACTTTAAGAGCCTCAACAAAGGCAATTTTTTGGGCTATGATTTCTTTTTGCTCGTCACTTAATGCATTTTTCTGATTGTGGTAACGGTCAAAATAATAATTACAAGATGTCTTAAATTTATTCCAAATATCATCTGAAAACTTCCTAGGGACATGTCCTATTTTTTTCCAATCTGATTGTATTTTCTTAAATGTGTTTGTCGTAGTTTCCCAATCTTCACTGTCTTTAATTGATTCTGCTAATTTAATTAGGTCTAATTTAGCTTGAAGATTTTTTTGTTGAGAGTTTTTCTCTTGTTTATAAAACTTGTTTTTTTCTCGATTAAATTGTTTGGTTGCCTCTTTAAACTTTTTCCAAATAGATTCACTTTTTGAATAGGGTAATTTACCGGTATCAAAATACTTTGTTCTTAGCACATCTATATCTTTTATGCTTTTCTGCCAATCATTATGTGTCTTGTTCTTAGAGGAGTCAAAGGAAAGAATTTCGTCAATAACTAGCATTTTTGTTTCAATAATAGCAACATATTGAGATTTCATACTTTTAAAATGATCATGCCTTTTATCATGAATGATTTTTGTGGCTGCACTAAATTTATCCCAAACATCATCTCTCATTTCTCGAGCTACAGGACCAATATCTTCTTTCCAAGTTTTATGTAGACCTTGTAATTCTTTAAATGCAGCATTAACATCTTGCATTTCAGCTAAGAATTCTGCTTTCTCAATTAGTTTTAATTTTTCTTCTAAATTATTCTTAAAATCTAAATCTCTAAAATCGTTACTCAAATGTAATAAATCATAAAAACGCTCTACATGATGGTGGTATATTTTCCAAGTATCATTATATTTTGTTTTTGGGACTGGACCAATTGATCTCCATGAATTTTGTAAATCTCTGAAGTGCTTATACATAGTATTTGTATCTGCATTTTCTATTAAAACCTTTAGATCCTCAATTACTTGAACTCTTTTTTCTAAATTATCTTTTAATTGTTTTTCTAAATTAGAGTAGTAAATTTCTTTTTGTTTTTTATAATCTGAAAGTAACTTATTGTATTTAGACTTTATTGGGCTAGAATATTGAAAATCAATTGTATTACCACCCTCAGCTAGAAATAATGATTTTTTCTCTGCTAAAAGTGCTCCAAACTTTAAATTAAAAGCACTTTTTATTGCTTCCACAGAGGATTTAATATGTTGAATTTTTTGAGTGTGTATTAAATTTTCTAGAGCAACTGTCAGCTCTTCAAGGGTTAAGGTATCGTATGCTATGGCCTCAACTTCTTTATTAGGTTTTTCTTGTTCAGTATTTTTCTCAACCTTATCAGGATTCTCTTTCAATACAATATCAGCATCTTGGGGTTTTTCTGCTTTTTCAATATTAACTTTTTCTTGAGCATCAGACGCTTTCAAATCATTAGTTACTATTTCAGTATTAATAACTTTTGTGACTTCATGCTCAACTTCTAATTCTTGACCATCTACACCTTCTATAATTGACTCCGAAATGTCAACTTTATTAGTTAGTTCAGTTGCGCCCTCTTTTGATTGGGTTGTTTTCTTATCGTTAATTTTATCTTCATTCGATTCTAACATATCTACAATGTTTAAGGTTCCTATAATATTGAGTATAAAGATAGCAATGTATCACTAAACAACAAAAGAATCACAACATGATTCAAAACTATTTATTCCATATTCTCCAAGATTCTTCTGCTTGTAACTCTAGCATTTCTAGTCCATTTTTTACTTGAGTTCCACGTTTTTTACCTTCAATTAAAAATGCTGTTTCGACTGGATTATAGATTAAATCGTACAATAAATGTTTAGGTGTCAGAAATTGATAAGGAATCATTGGCTTTTCATTAATATTTGGATAAGTTCCTAAAGGAGAAGTATTAATGATTATAGAATATTCTTTTAGTAATTTACCTGATAAATCGGTGTAGGATAATTCTGAATTCCTTATTGGGTTTCTAGACACTTTGGAATAATCAATTTTTAATTTTTCAAGAACATAGGCTACAGCTTTTGAAGCCCCTCCAGTTCCTAAAATTAAAGCTTTGGTATGATGAGTTTTCAAAAGTGGAATTAAAGAATTCTCAAAACCAACAACATCAGTATTATACCCAATTAACCTCTTATCATTTGTAAACTTGATTGTATTCACAGCTCCTATTTCACTCGCTATTGTATCTACCTCGTCTAAATAGTTTACAATAGACTCCTTGAAAGGTATAGTAACATTACAACCTTTAAGAGATGTTTTAAACTCGTTTAAAATTTCTGGAAAGTGTTGTATGTTTTTAATGTCAAAATTCACATATTTATGATGGTTCAACTGAAGATTACTGAACTTTTCTGAAAAATAGTTCTTAGAAAAAGAATATGAAATATTCTTTCCTAGCAAACCAAAAAGTATGTTATTTAATTTTCCTTCCATAAAAATCTATTGCTAATATTAAGCTTATTCCTAAAAAAATATAAAAAATAGCAAACCAAGTTGTAAGATCACTAATCTCAGGAAAATAACGTTGATAATTTTCAATTACTTGATTACCTTGTTGATCTAGTATTAATTTTTGATTTTCTATTTTAAAAATTTTTTCCTTCCATGGCCAAACAATTCCTAAAGATCCTGCTATAAAACCAATAATTATAGCAGTAACTAATTGATGCCATCGTTTTAAAACATAACCTAAGACATGAGACAAGGAAACTAAACCAAAAGCTGAGCCAGCAGTAAAAACTCCAATAATTTTTAAAAAATATATTTTTAATGGGTCTTTAAAAAAATCAAAATTAAATGACAATATGTCTTTGATAACTCCTGATAAAACATTGACAGAATCTACCAATAATAATACATAATTTCCTAGTAAAATTAAAATAAATGAACCCGATAGTCCTGGAAGAGTCATTCCTGAAACACCAATAATACCGCAAATAAAAACAAACCAAAGGTTATCGTTTTCTTTTGCAGGTGTGAGAAAACTAATTCCTAAGCCAATTAAAATACCAATAATTACAAAAATTATTTTTTTAAAACTCCATTCACCAAAATCTTTAGCTATATAGTATAAAGAGCCAATAATCATTCCAAAAAACCAACTCCAGACATACAGCTCAAAGTTTTTTAAAAAAAAATCTAAAATAAGAGAAACACTAAAGTAACTGAACACACTTCCTAAAATAATGATGCAAATGAATTGGAAATTTGTATACTTAAGAAAACTTTTAAATCTACCATTCAAAATCAATTTAAAAGCTTTTAAATTAAATTTTTGAAATGAATAAATTAATTCCTCATAAAAACCTAACACAAAGGACACCGTTCCTCCAGAAACTCCAGGAACTTTGTTAGCCGCTCCCATAATTATTCCTTTAAAAAAAAGAATTAATTTATCTGTAAAGTTTCTTTCTTTTGACATTACTCTTCCTTTACTGCTAATTTTTCTAATAATAAAATAAGACTAAATCCAATTATTGCAAGTAAACCAGCCATTAATAGTTTAGAATCACCATCAAATGAAAAAGGAGAAACACTTGTTGTGTTTAATGGAACCTCAATTCCTTTTGAATTAGTTCTCCACGAAATGGTTTCTTTCCATGGCCAAATTTTATTTAATGATCCAGTTATAAAACCAATTAATAGTGACAAGGTGTAATTTTTATATTTTGAAAACAGCCATTTCAAGACCCTAGAAAAAGTTAATAACCCTATAATAGCTCCAGCCATAAAAATAATTATGCTTAAAAAATCTTTTGTGTTAATTGCATTTAAAATAGGCTTATACGCTCCTAAAAGCACCAAAATAAATGAACCCGAAATACCAGGTAAAATCATAGCACAAATAGCAATCATACCTGCTAAAAATAAAAACCAAGGAGAAGAATTCTGTGTAACAACTGGATTTAATGTAGTAATGTAATATGCAAATATTAATCCAAAAATGAGATATAAATAACATTTGATATTCCATATTTTTATTTGCTTGGCTATGTATATTATACTAGCTAATACCAAGCCAAAGAAAAAAGACCAAATTAGTATGGGATGATTTTCTAATAAGTTTTCTATCAACTTTGCTAGGGATAAAACACTTATACAAATCCCAATAAAAAGAGCTAACAAAAAACGACCATTTACCATCTTCCAAACTTTCATAAACCCTTCATTTTTCAATACAGAGAATAAATTTAAATTAAAACTGCTTATAGAATTAAGAAGTTCTTCATAAATTCCTGAGATAAAAGCAATTGTTCCACCAGAAACTCCAGGTACAACATCAGCAGCTCCCATTGCCATTCCTTTCAAGGAAATGATAATATAGTCTTTTAACGATCTTTTCATAAAGTTTTTTTATGGTAACGAAGATACTGAAAAAGTAAAAATACACTCACAAATAAAAAAAACTGAAAGATTTTTTCAGTTTTTTTTTATTTTAGAACGAATAGTTAAAATCTAAGATATCTACTCCATAGCCTTCTTATAGTTATAAAGTAATTCTTTAACCTTTGAATTGACTGATACTGAAGGAAAAAGATCCTTCAAAATGGTGTGCATATTAAAATCTATCTTCAACCCATTTAATAAGTGAGTTAACCCTTCTTTTTCATTATTAAAAACTAGAGATAATCCGGAGAGCCTGTATTCGATTTCAGCAGTATTTTTGTATGTGTCTTGGGCTAAAATTAATACTTCAAATGCAGCTTTAAAATCGCCAACAAACATTAGTAAATCAGATAACGCAGTGTAAACTTCTATCGAACAGTCATTTAACTCCAAACATTTCTCAAGTCCTTTAATTCCCTCCTTAAAGCAATTTAATTTAATATTTATATCAGAATATTTTCTCCAATAAAAAACATTGTAATCGTCAATTTTTAAGGCTTTGGAAATATAATACAGTGCCTTTTGATAATCTTTTTGTTCATAATAAGCTTCAGTCAATAAAATCCAGCCTTTATCTAAAAAAGGATCCTCATGAACTGATTTTTTATAAAAATCTATGGCAGTATTTAATCTTTCTAATTTTTGATAACACTCTCCTACTCTTAGATATGCGAAAGCAGTTGGATCATCTAATTCTAGAGTTAGCATGTAGTTTTTAATAGCTCCTTCAAATTCACCAAGTTTTTCAAGTGTTTTTGCTTTTTCTAAATATCCACCAATAAATGATTCGTCAATTAACACCGCATAATCAAAACAAGTTAGTGCTTCTTTATATCTTTTTAACACAAAGTACTGACGCCCTAATTGATGCCAAGCTACCTCACTATAGGGGCTCCTGTCTAGAAAAGTATTTAGAAAGACTATGGCTTTTTCATGATTTTTTTGCATATCAAAGCAATACACAACGTTATATAAAGAAGAATAATCTTCATGATCTACATCTATGCATTTAGCAAAACTTAATCGAGCTTTTTCAAAATCGTCTAGATATAGGTATTCCATCCCCATCATAGACCAAATATCTACCTTATCATCTGCGTGTGATACCGCAATTTTTAGATTTATAATTGCTTTTTCATGATTACCGTTTTTAGAAAGTATAGTTGCTTTTTGAATATAAACCTCCTCATTAGCTGGAGCTAATAGCTGAATCCTTCTAAGTTTCTGGGAAGCTTTCTCAAGTTTATTATCAAAAATTAGAATTTCAACATCCAACAATTTTAAATCTATAGAGGTTGGGTGTTGCTCTAAGCCTAGTTTTACGGCTTTTTTAGCAAGGGAATGTTTTCCTGTATCTAGGTAGTGAACTATAATCTCTTCAAACTCTACCAAATCAAAAAAATAAATGCTATTTGTTTTTAGCATTGATTCAAACTTAGACAATGACATACGCAGTTGTGATTTGAATTATATAATAAATTTACAATTCAAATGAAGCTTATGTTTCGAAGTGTGTTTTTGTTTTCAACAATTTAATTAACAATATGGAAATTACATAGAAATTCATTTGAAGCACTTAATTTTTTGCTCATCTCTTTTTTTGTAGTATTTTTGTATTTAAATTTAGCAGCTAAGCTAAATTGAAACATTTCTCATGAGCAAAAAAGT
Source organism: uncultured Flavobacterium sp. (assembly GCA_913061465.1). GTDB lineage: Bacteria > Bacteroidota > Bacteroidia > Flavobacteriales > Flavobacteriaceae > Polaribacter. Next base: position 11,431 of record CAJXSU010000032.1, on the reverse strand, counting down.
TTTACTAAACTCAAAAGAAATTGAAATAATTCTTCATCGATTAGCATGTCAGCTGATTGAAAACCACAATGATTTTTCTGAGACAGTTCTTATTGGACTTCAACCTAGGGGTAGTTTTTTAGCAAATCGTTTAGGCAATATTTTAACAAATGATTATCAGATAAAAAATATAAATCTAGGTCTTTTAGATATAACTTTCTACAGAGATGATTTTAGAAGAAGAGAGGAACCATTAGAGGCAACAAATACACAAATAGATTTTTTAATTGAAAATAAGAATGTTGTTTTAATAGATGATGTTTTATTTTCAGGAAGAAGTGTCAGAGCGGCATTAACTGCCATTCAGTCTTATGGCAGACCACTAAACGTAGAGCTTTTAGTACTAATAGACAGAAGATTTAGTAGACACCTCCCAATTCAACCAACCTATAAAGGAAGACAGGTTGATGCAATTAATGAAGAAAAAGTAATTGTTCATTGGAAAGAGTTACATTCTAAAGATGCAATTTACATAGATAACAAATAATTATGAAGCAGCTAAGTGTAGAACATTTATTGGGAATTAAATACCTAAACAAAAATGACATCGACCTTATTTTTGATACTGCAAATCATTTTAAAGAAGTTATTAATAGACCTATCAAAAAAGTCCCATCCCTTAGAGATATAACTATAGCTAACCTATTCTTTGAGAACAGTACACGAACAAAACTATCTTTCGAATTGGCTGAAAAAAGATTGTCAGCTGATGTTATTAATTTTTCTGCAAATCAATCCTCAGTAAAAAAAGGTGAATCATTAATTGATACTGTAAATAACATTTTAGCAATGAAAGTTGACATTGTTGTAATGAGGCACCCCAATGTAGGTGCTGGTGTTTTCTTATCAAAGCATATTAATGCGAAAATAATTAATGCTGGTGATGGTACCCATGAACATCCAACTCAGGCCTTGTTAGATAGTTATTCGATTAAAGAAAAACTGGGAAGTGTTAAAGGGAAAAAAATTGTAATTGTTGGAGATATTTTACATTCAAGAGTTGCACTTTCAAACATTTTTGCGCTAAAATTACAAGGAGCTGAAGTAAAAGTTTGTGGACCAACAACGTTAATTCCAAAATACATCGAGAGTTTAGGGGTTGGAGTAGAAACCAATATAAAAAAAGCACTCGAATGGTGTGATGTTGCAAATGTTCTTAGAGTTCAACACGAAAGAATGGATATCAATTATTTTCCATCTTCAAGGGAATACACACAATTGTTTGGGATAAATAAACAAATCTTAGATAATCTCGGAAAGAAAATTACCATTATGCACCCTGGACCAATTAATAGAGGTGTTGAAATCACAAGTGATGTTGCTGATTCTGATCAGTCAATTATTTTAAATCAAGTTGAAAATGGTGTTGCGGTGAGAATGGCTATAATTTATTTACTAGCTCAACAGATAAAAAGATAACCATGAAAATTATTGAAAATGATGAATACAATTTAATTTTTGTAGAAGACCTCTCTTTGAGTCCACTTGAATCAGTATTGCTAAAAATAAACACCAATCACTTAATAATAGAACTTTCTGATAATATCAAAAATATTGAAAAAAAAAATAATTTCTTTTTAAAAACGGCTTCAGTTTTAAAAGCAAAAAACAAATCGTTTATAATCATTAAAAAAGAAATAAATATTAATGATTTTCCTGAAATTCTAAATATAGCTCCAACACTTCAAGAAGCCAAAGATATTTTAGAAATGGAGAATATTGAGAGAGACCTAGGGCTCTAGAGACTGAAAAAAAAGCAATAAAATTATTGACTTTTAAAATTTTTTAAAATCATGAGTATAGAATTAACAATTCTTGGATGTCATTCTGCGACACCTAGAGTTAATGCATATCCAACTGCACAATATTTAGAAATAAATTCTCGATGTTTCTTAATTGATTGTGGAGAAGGTACTCAGCGTCAAATGAGAAAATATAAAGTTGGTTTCTCTAGGATAAATCATATTTTTATTTCACATCTACATGGAGATCATTTTTTTGGCTTAATTGGACTAATTTCTACTTTTGGAATTTTAAACAGGGAAAAAGACCTCCATATCTATGGACCCCAGGGCATAAGAGAAGTGATTAATTTACAATTGAAACATTCAAAATCCCATGTAAAATTTGATTTAATTTTCCATGAACTGAATTCAAAAACAAGTGAATTAATTTTTGAAGATGAAAAAGTTGAAATAAGAACTGTCCCACTTCACCATAGGATTTATACAAATGGATTTTTTTTTAAGGAAAAAGAAAAACCAAGAAAATTAGATATGAACGCCATTAATGAAGTTCAAGAAATTGAAACATGCGACTATAACAATTTAAAAGCTGGAAAAGATTTCGTAACAAATTCTAATGAAACAATACAAAACTCATTACTAACACTAGATCCTGAAGCTTCATTGAGTTATGCTTTTTGCAGTGACACCTCATACAAACCCGATATTATAGAAATTATCAGAGAAGCTAATTTATTATATCATGAGGCTACTTTTTTATCTGATAAAGAAGATTTAGCAAAAAAAACAAGACATTCTACAGCTAGGCAAGCTGCCTCAATAGCAAAAAAAGCAAATGTTGAAAAGTTAATTATAGGTCACTACTCTAGTCGTTATAAGGATATCTCTTTATTTAAAAAAGAAGCTGAAGAAATTTTCAATACTGTAATTCTAGCTGAAGCTGGTAAAGTTATTTCAATAAAATAAAACTTTGGAAATAAATTTATTAGGTTTCCTATTCATTTATGATTTCCAAAACGCTATCCTTCTCAAGAATAACTGAGTCTATTTTATTTTCTAAATTTTTACTTTCATTTAAAATACTATTTTTATTCAGGGGAACATCAATTATATCGTCGATAAAGAAAAAAGTATAAATGATATAAACAATGAATGTTACTAGAGTAACTCTTATAAATCTATTTTTCATAATTAAGGGATTAGTATTGATTAGTGGATAATAAAACTAAGGTGCAAGCAATTTCAGTTTTAATTCCATTACGATCTAAAATATCTTGAAATTCTTTATTTTCTGTTCCTGGATTGAAAATAACCCTATCTGGATTTAAACTCAGTACATAATCATAAAAACTAACTTGATTTGCTTGACTTAGATACAGGGTAACTGTATCGATATTTTTAAATATTTTTTTTTCGATTCCTATAATAACATTGGCAACAAATCCCTCTTTGAAGCCAATAGCTCTTACTTCATGGTTATCATCTACTAATTTATGAACAACTTTATTTGAATATCTTGCTTCTTTTAACGAAACACCCAGAACTAATGTTTTTTTTCCCATTGTAAAATATTACCAACGAACCATAACACTCCCCCAAGTAAATCCGCTACCAAAAGCTGCTAGCACTACTAAATCTCCATCATTGATTTTTCCTTTCTCCCAAGCTTCAGTTAAAGCGATAATTACAGAAGCAGCAGTTGTATTACCGTACTTCATAATATTATTATATACTTGATCGTCACTCAACTGAAATTTCCTCTGAATAAATTGTGCTATTCTCAAGTTCGCTTGATGCGGAATTAACATATTTATATCTTCTTTTTGAAGTCCATTAGCTTCTAAACCCTCAATAATTGCCTCTGAAAATCGAACTACAGCATGTTTAAACACAAATTGTCCATTCATATATGGAAAATACGATTCATCATCTGGATTGTTCTCTGCAATAATTTCAGGAACCCAACGACTGGTAGAGGGGCCTTCCAATGCCAATTCCTTAGCATATTTACCCTCAGAATGAAGATGAGATGATAAAATTCCTTTTCCATTCTCTTCACTTCTTGATAATACTGCAGCTCCTGCTCCATCTCCAAATATAACAGTCACATTTCTACCTCGAGTAGAACGTTCTAGACCTCCAGAATGGTTTTCTGCACCAATTACTAAAATGTTTTTATACATCCCAGTCTTAATAAACTGATCAGCTACCGATAGCGAGTAAATAAACCCAGAGCATTGATTACGAACATCTAAAGCGCCAATTGTTGGCATATCTAGCATATCCTGAACTCTTACTCCTCCGCCAGGAAAATACATATCGGGACTTAAAGTAGCAAAAACAATAAAATCAATATCATCTTTGGTTAAATTAGCTCTTTCAATTGCAATTTTAGCAGCTTTAGCAGCCATTGTTGAAGTTGTTTCTCCAGTAGCTGGATCTATCCACCTTCGCTCCTTGATACCAGTCCTTTCCTGTATCCATTCATCAGTTGTATCCATCCATTGTTTCAAGTCATCATTTGTTACCACATTTTCAGGTACAAAATACCCAAGTCCGGTAATTTTAGAATTGTACATACATTAGGTTTAATTTATTGTTAATAGTGAATTATAAAGATAGCAAAAATACTTATTTAAAGTATGTTGACATGTATAAGAGATTATGTTAACTATGTCATCTTGTCACAATAACGCCTTTGGTATTTTTTTTGAAATAAGAGTTTATGAAATTATAAAACTTAAATCACATAATTATGAGTAAAGGAAATATTAATGTATCGGTAGAAAACATCTTTCCATTAATTAAAAAGTTCTTATATTCTGATCACGAAATATTTTTACGTGAACTTATATCTAATGGAACAGATGCAACGTCTAAACTAAAACACCTTATTTCTATTGGTGAAGCAAAAACTGAATTAGGTGATGCTAAAATTGAAGTGAGTATTGACAAAGATGCCAAGACATTGACCATTAAAGATCAAGGTTTAGGGATGACTGCTGATGAAGTTGAAAAATACATCAATCAGATTGCATTCTCTGGTGCTGAAGAATTTTTAGATAAGTATAAAGATAATGAAGCTGGAATTATCGGTCATTTTGGACTTGGTTTTTACTCTGCTTTTATGGTCGCTGACAAGGTAGAGATTATCACCAAGTCTTTTAAAGACGAAAAAGCAGCGCATTGGTCTTGTGATGGTTCTCCTGAATATACGTTAGTTGAACACGACAAATCTGACAGAGGAACAGAAATTATCTTGCACATTGCAGAAGATTCTAAAGAGTTTTTAGAAGAATCTAAAATTTCTGAGTTGTTAAACAAATACAATCGTTTTAATCAAGTGCCAATCAAGTTCGGAACTAAAGAAATAAACGATCCTGAGTTTACTCCAGCAACTACTAAAGATAAAGATGGTAAAGAAACTACAGAACCTCACAAACAAATTACTGTTGATAAAATCATCAACAATACGGATCCGGCTTGGACAAAAAAACCAGCAGATTTAGAAGATGAAGATTACACCAACTTCTACAGAGAATTGTATCCAATGCAATTTGAAGAATCTTTATTTCACATTCATTTAAATGTAGATTATCCATTTAACTTAACGGGAATTTTATTCTTCCCTAAGTTGAGTCCAACGATGGATATGCAAAAAGACAAAATTCAATTATACCAAAATCAAGTTTTTGTAACTGACAATGTTGAGGGAATCGTACCCGACTTTTTACAAATGCTAAAAGGTGTGATTGATTCTCCAGACATTCCTTTAAACGTTTCTCGTTCCTATCTACAAGCAGATGGTGCCGTAAAAAAGATTTCTGGATATATAACCAAAAAAGTAGGTGATAAATTAGCTTCACTTTTTAAAAATAATCGTGAAGATTTTGAATCAAAATGGAATGATATTAAGGTAATTATAGAGTATGGGATGTTGTCAGAAGATAAATTTTTTGACAAGGCTCAAAAATTTGCTTTGTATCCAACTGTAGATGATTCTTTCTTTACTTTTCAGGAGTTTCTTGAGAAAACTAAGGATGCACAAACAGATAAAGACGGAAATCAAATTATTTTGTATGCCGCAAATAAAGATGCACAGCATAGTTATATTCAATCTGCAAAAGATAAAGGTTATGAAGTATTATTACTTGACTCTCCTATCATATCTCATTTGATGCAGAAATTAGAGACCTCAAATGATAAAGTAAAGTTTACTAGAGTTGATGCAGACCATATTGATAATTTAATAAAGAAAGACGACACTGTTATTTCTAAACTATCTGATGAAGAAAAGGAAACACTTAAGCCTATGATTGAAAATGCAGTCCCAAAGCAAACCTATACAGTTCAATTAGAAGCTATGGATTCAAATGCATCTCCTTTCATAATTACTGTTCCAGAGTTTATGAGAAGAATGAAGGAAATGAGTGCTTCAGGTGGTGGTGGAATGATGGGTATGGGAAATCTTCCAGAAATGTATAATTTAGTAGTAAATACAAATCATGAACTTGTTGGTGAAATTTTAAACACCAAAACTGCAAAAAAACGTGATCGTTTAATTTCTCAATCTTTTGATTTAGCTAAACTATCTCAAAACCTATTACACGGTGAAGAATTGACTAACTTTATTAAACGTAGTTATGACTTGATAAAATAAGTTATAAAAAAAAATTCTAAACATATAGCCTCTTTGTATTAGCAAAGAGGCTTTTTATTTATAAACTATAAAAAATTCGAAAATTAAATTTATATTTTTGAATTTTTACAGATATTATTAAGCAGATGATTGATATTAGAAAAGCTACAACTAAAGATCTACATTTATTAGCCTCATTAAGTACAGAGTCATTTATTCCTGCTCATGGACATAGTGCTCCCAAAGGTGATATCTCCTCATACATTGAAGCAAACTTTAGTATTGAGAATTTTAAAAAAGAAATCATTAATCCCAACTTTGAATATTATCTCATATTTCATAAATCAAAGGTGGCTGGATATTCAAAAATTATCTTTAATTATCCAACTAATCACATATCTGATTTACAAGTCACTAAGATGGAACGATTATATTTATTAAAAGAATTTTATGGTTTAGAAATAGGGTTAAAACTTATGAAGTTTAATACAGAACTAGCAAAGAAAAAAAAACAATCTGGTATTTGGTTAGAAGTTTGGATTAAGAACTTTAGAGCTATCAAATTTTATAAAAAGGTAGGATTCGAGATTGTAGGGGAAGCAAACTTTACTGTCTCTAAAACTCATTCTAATCCAAATTACATTATGTATTTAGAATTTTAATACTTACATAAAAAATTGAAAAAAACATTTCAATCATTATTATTTTCAAAATTGTATATTTAAAAATCTCAAATAAAACCCGATGAAAAAAATCACTTTTTTAATCATACTACTTGCTAGTATTACAAATGCACAAACTGATACAAGAATTTATGATATTGTAAAGAATGTCAAAACAGAGAGAATTAAAAAAGACATTACCAAACTTGCTAATTTTGGAACTAGACATACATTAAGTGATACCGTCTCTAACACCAGAGGGATTGGTGCTGCAAGAAGGTGGATTAAATCTGAATTTGATGAAATTTCTAAAAACTGTGGGGATTGTTTAAGTGTTCAATATCAAAAAGATTTGGTCAAAAAAAATAAAAAAAGGATTGTTCGGGACGTAATGATTGTAAATGTTGTAGCCATTCAAAAAGGTAATAAGTATCCAAATCGATATATTATTATGAGTGGTGATATAGATTCAAGAGTTTCTGACCCAAATGATTTTAGCTCTGATTCTCCTGGTGCTAATGACAATGCTTCTGGTATGGCTGGAACTATTGAGGCAGCAAGAGTCTTATCTAAATATACTTTTGAAAATAGTATTATTTATGTTGGATTATCTGGCGAAGAACAAGGATTATTTGGTGGTCGTGGATTGGCTAAATATGCTAAGGAAAAAGGATGGGAAATTATTGGAATTATGAATAATGATATGATTGGTAATATTAAAGGCGTAGACGGAATTATTGATAACAGAACTTTCAGAATATTTTCTGAACCAACACCTATAACAGAAACAACAAAACAAAGAAACGCAAGACGTTTTTATGGCGGAGAAGTTGATGGTATTTCTAGACAATTAGCTCGATTTATTCATAAAACTACAAAAACATATATGCCAGAAATGAATCCAAAAATGATTTATCGATTAGACCGTTTTGGAAGAGGAGGACATCATAGACCTTTTAATGACGAAGGATTTGCTGGAATTAGAATTATGGAAATGCATGAAAACTATACACAACAACACCAAGATATACGTAATGAAGACAGAATTGAATATGGGGACAAATTAAAGTTTGTAAATTTTGATTATGCAAAAAAACTAACCGCTATTAATGCCATAAATTTAGCGAGTATAGCGTGGGCTCCTCCAGCTCCAAAAAATGTTAAAATTGGTGGAGCTGTAAAACCTGCTGTTTCTTTTAAATGGGATGCAGTTGAAGGTGCAAAAGGATATAAAATATACTGGAGAGATACTACCTCTCCAACCTGGGATCATTTTAAATATGTTGAAAAAACAACAGAATTTACACTTGAAGGAATTGTGGTTGATAACTTTTTCTTTGGTATTGCTTCAGTTGGAGAAAATGGTCATGAAAGCATCGTATCATTTCCAGAAGGTTTGCTGAAAAATTAAAAAATAATGAAACTTAAAAAGTTAGTGATATTATCCATTTTTATTTTTTCACTATTGAATTGTAAAGACTATAATCAAGAACAAATAAAAAAAGGGAACAAAAGTAAAGACAATCAACAAGAAATTTCAGTTAGTAAAAATATAGATACTATCATCATCGATGGAATTGAAAATGAAAAAACTTGGAAAAAATCTTCATGGATGCCCATTAATCAACTATGGATTGGAGAACAAGTAGATTCATTAGATTTTACAGGGAGGTATAAATTATCATGGTCCAAAGAGGCATTATATGTTTTAGCGGAAATTAAAGATGATGTTTTAATTGATAAAATTAAGAACCCTTTAGAGCGATGGTGGGATGATGATTGTGTAGAAATATTTATAGATGAGGACAATAGTGGGGGTAATCATCAATTTAATCATAACGCATTTGCTTATCATATTGGTTTAAATGGTGATGTAGTTGATTTAGATGCAAAAGATACACCTAGGCTTTTCAATAATCATATTGAATCTAAGATGACTATTGGAGGATCTAATTCATCTGTATGGGAATTTAAAATTTATCTTTATCCAGATACTTATACCTTAAATGGAGATCAAACCTCTTTAAATTTATTTTCCAATAAAAAAATTGGATTTGCAATTGCTTATTGTGATAATGATAAAAGTGAGCTTCGAGAAAACTTTTTTGGCTCTGTTATTGTTAATGGAGATAATAAAAACCGTGGATGGATTGATGCAAATATATTTGGAACTATAAAATTAAAAAATCAATTTTAGTAAGCACTAACAAAAGTACCCTAATCATTTTTCTAAACACTAGACATAATGATTATAGATAGACAAAACTATTACTACTATAAAAAATATAATTTACTGAAAATAAGATATTTAAGGCAATTTATTATATTATAAATTGATGTTAATCTTTTCCTAAAAAAAACAAAACCAATAAATATATTTTATTTTTTGTTTAGCTTTAAAGAAATACTTTATTATGAAATTATCAATCATTAGAACACTAATTCCTCTCTTAATATTTTTTTTTACAATCCAAGGAAGCGCTCAAAGTTTTCAAGGTAAAGCATATTATTTCTCAAAATCAAAAATGGAATTGGGAAATTGGGGAGCTAGAATGAGTGAAGCGCAAAAAAAACAAATACAAAATCTTCTTAAAAATAGATTAGAAAAAAAATATATCTTAAGTTTTAACATGCAAGAATCCACGTTTGTCGAAGAAGAAAAAATTGATGCAATTTCTGGCGCAACAGATTCCTGGGGAGGATATTTCTCTAGGGGTGATTTGTATAAAAACATTAAAAAAAATGAATTAACACAGAGTCAAGAATTTTATGGTAAACGATTTTTAGTTAAAGATAAATTATTAAAAATTGAATGGAATTTAGGAACAGAAACAAAAACCATTGGGAATTATACCTGTTATAAAGCTGCAGCGATGATTCCAAAGTCTGATTTAAATTGGTTTGATTTTTCTTGGAGTGACCTTAGACAAAAAACTGATGAAACTATACAAAATGAAGAGCCTTTAATTATTATTGAAGCTTGGTATACACTTCAAATTCCTATTGCACAGGGCCCAGCAGAATATGGAGGTCTTCCTGGTTTAATATTGGAAGTAAGTGCAGGAAATACAACTTTATTATGTTCTGAAATTGTTTTAAACCCAAAAGAAAATATAACCATTACTGCTCCAGAAAAAGGAGAGAATATTACAAAAAACGAATACACCTCCAACATTAGAAAAAAAATGGTAGAAATGAGGGATAATAGGATGGGAAGAAGGAGTCGATAACTAACTATAGCCCACTAATAAAACTTCCATATGGATCTTTAAACTGAATTCCTTCAGCATATCTATATTTATTTAATTTCTTGTACTCCACTAATGACCATAAAACAAATTCTTGCCAAAAGCATACTTCATTAGGTTGTAAATCTTCTTTAAATTTTTTTATAAAATTAGATAATGGTTTTACTTTTTCGAGAATGATTTTATATTCTTTTTCTTGAATATCATCTAAAATTTCAAAATCATCACTAGTGTTAAAAAACCAAGAAACAATTTCATCATAGGAGGTTTCAACTCCTTGCTTTTCAAGCTTTTCAATTTTTGGGAAATATTTTGAGTATAGTGTTTTGATCGCACTTCCTAATAAAGTTAATGCAACACTATATGCTCCCTCTTGTTCACCCTCATACACTAGTTCTATTTTACCAGTAATTGCAGGAATAATACCAATAAAATCACTCATTCTTATCACTGTTTTATCATCTCCAGAATGCAATAGACGTCTTTCAGCAGTACTCACTAAATTCTCAAAAGCAGTAACACTTAATCTAGCACTAACACCACTCTTTACATCTACAAATTCACTTTTTCGAGCTTCAAATACAATCTGTTCTAAAATATCTTTAGCCAATTCTGGAATAAAAATAGTTGAAGATTGTCTTCCATCTAAAGCTGCTTCTTGAGAAGTAATTGTTTTGGCCACCTCAATGGTTTCAGGATAATGTGTTAATATTTGTGAACCTATTCTATCTTTTAAAGGGGTTACAATACTTCCTCTATTTGTATAATCTTCTGGATTGGCAGTGAAAATAAATTGCAAATCTAAAGGTAATCTCAATTTAAAACCTCTTATTTGGATATCTCCTTCTTGTAGAATATTAAACAATGCTACTTGAATTCTAGCTTGCAAATCTGGTAATTCATTAATTACAAAAATACATCGATTAGCTCTAGGAATCATTCCATAATGAATCACACGATCGTCTGCATAACTCAATTTTAAATTAGCTGCTTTTATTGGGTCTACGTCACCAATAAGGTCTGCAACAGTAACATCTGGTGTTGCTAATTTTTCTGCAAAACGATCACTTCTATGTAACCAGATAATTGGTGTTTCAT